>DBIS01000269.1 GCA_002296975.1 Deltaproteobacteria bacterium UBA796
GGTGACCGCGGGGACGTCCCCTGGTGATGGTGCCTTGAGCCCGCTCAAACACCCCTTTTTGACTGGTTTTGCGCTCTCGCTCACCGAGCGAACAGAGATCATCGCCTTTTTGGGGAGCCTGACCGATCAAGGCTTATTGTTACGGGAAAGCCTGATGACCCCTTGGTGCTTGATGGTGCGGGGTGAGGCGATCAACGAGCCGTGCGAGGCATGGGAGCCCGTGGACGAGGGCGGGGCTTAAGTTTGTGCTGAGTGGTAAAGCCAGCGTCTGTTGATTTGGTAAAACAGACTAAGCTCAGAAAACGAGTGGTCTTCGCCGTTTTCGCTCAGGTGTGCCCGAAAGTGAACTTGAGCACCGTCTTGGGCCGATTGGGTATCCAAGATCGTTAAGCCCTCAAACTTCATGGTCTGGCAAAAACGCTGCAGATCGGCACGCCAAAGGTGTATGTCCTCCCGAAAGTGCGGACCGTCGGGGTGGGTGGTGTCGATGATGTGCTGCACGACCCCCAGGGCATAGGCGGTGTACCGAGAGCGCATCAAAACAAGTGGGCTTGTTGCCTCGACCCCGCTCAAAATCGGCGCGCAACACGATTTGAATTTTCGCCCGCTTTGGCAGGGGCAAGGCTTATTTTTGGCCGGCTTCATTGCGCTTTGAGGTGGGCATCACCATCGCGGGCGAGCAAGGCCTGGACAACACCTGGGCAACTTGGCCTGACCTGGCAGTTTAGACAGGCTGCGCCATAAGCGCGGGTTTGTCCCAAAAAGTACAGGCGGATGATCTGGGCTGCGTCCCGGCCAAGATGGGGTAGCAAGCAGTCTGGCCACCCCGTGAGTGTGATGGCGTCGGGGCTTGCCTGGGATAGCGCTGCTGCGACAGCATCAAGGCTTGGGGCTTCTGCCTCAAAGTTCCAGACGCCTTGTTTGGGCCGAGCGGGGGCGACACTCAAGTGGCTGTCCCATCGATCGCGGCATTGTTTTCCGAGGTCCTCGAGTGTGCTCAGGTTGGAGGATAGGGCGAGCGCGTGCAGTTGAATCTGCATGCCCACTCGCTTGGCAGCATCGAGGCCCCTCACCAGCTTGGCATGATGAGGGCCGCCGGTGATGGCGTCGTGTACAGCGGGGTTTGCGCTGTAAATGGGGGCGGCGATGGCGCGCACACCGTGGGACCACCATCGCTCCGCCACGCCCGGGATGGCCAGTTTGGTGGCTGAGGTCATCAACTCGATATGGGTAAAACCGAAGCGCTTGGCCTGGGATAGGGCATGCTCGAAGTCTGGGTGGGTCGTGGGCTCTGTGCCCCCAATGCACAGCCGGTCAAGCTTTAGCTCAGCATTGGCGCTCAACAGCGTGTTTATCCGAGCCTTGGGTGTCCAGGCCGAAGGTGGCGGGTGGGTCACGGCAGGCTGGGCGCAAAAGTGGCAGCGCTGCTCGCAGGGGCTCAACAGTATCAACAGCCCCGCGGTGGGCATGCCCAGGCCCGATATGATCGCTGCTTGTTCGGCGAGCGGTGCGCCCATCAGGGTCGCAATATCCGCATCTTCGTGGTTGGCTCTGTTCACTGGGCTACCCTAGATAGGATCGAGGCTAATCCATGCATACCCTGTTTGCCCCATCCCGAATTCGGGTCCGTTTTAGCGGGCATTCGGCATGGCGATGATTCCAAGCCCGGAACAAGCCACCAAACGGCTCGCACAGATACTCCGTAGAGGGAGTGTCAACTTGGGCGGAGGGCCGGGCATAGAGCGTTTAATGCTGATGCTGACCCGCTCCTGCGAGTTGCGCTGCGGCTACTGTTTGGTTCAAAAAGAGGAGGATGCGCAGAGCTTGAGTGTAGAGGATGCGCGACGGGGTATCGACTTATTGATGCGTTCCGACCGGCCTTGTTTGGAGCTACAGTTTTTTGGAGGAGAGCCTACACGCGCTTGGTCGGTGCTCCACGATGCCATTGTCTACACGGCAAATCATCCTTCACGGCGTGGGCGGTCTCTGGAGATACTGGTCACCACCAACGGTGTGGGTATGACTGCAGAGCGCGTGGCCTTTTTGGCCGACTATCCGGTGATGATTCTTTTTTCTCTCGATGGAGACGCCGGGACCCACAAACGGTTTCGTGCTGCGCACTTGTTGTCCGATGCGGCGGCCTATGAAAACATCGATCGCTGTCTCACCCTGCTGATGGGCTCGGATTTGGCCTGGTTTATGAACGCGGTGCTGCCGCCAGCAGACGCTGATGGCTGTATGGCTCGGTATCGGTGGGCACGATCCCAAGGCGTTCCACGGTTTCAGCTCAACTACGCGGTCGGTATGCGCTGGTCTCAAGATGCGATGGATCGCTATGTCGAGGGCTTGCTCGAGGTTTTACGCCATCACCATGATGATGATGGCGGCATGAAGCTCTTCAACTGGCGCAGTGATTGCGAGCCAGTGATGCTTTCAGACGACCTTATTGTCGATGTCGATGGCACGGTTTACCACGACGGCGCGATTTTTCTTGAGCGACGATTTCCGGCGTTAAAACAGACATATTTGCGTGGCCATCTTGATGACTTGAACGCCTTCGACCCCCTGCGATGGCCTTTGGCCAAGCTATACGATGTGATGGTCGAAACCTATCCTGAGGGTTCAGATGAGCGGGGAATTGTGTTGGATAACTGCCGGTTTGGGGCCCAGGTGGACTTGGCGATTTTGGCGCTCGCACGGGAGCTTGGGCGTTCATGAATGTGGTCGACGAGTTGTTATTGATCGCCTTTGACCAAGGTTTGCCCCAGCGCTTGGAGGTCTTGGTGGATCGGGGGTTGGCAGCGGATTTTTTCTGCGACTTCAAGGTGGGGCCCATCTACAGTTTGGGCCCGGTACAGCGCCCAACCCGGCTTTATGTGAGCGATGAAGGAGAGCCAGGGCAGTGGGAAAGTGTCATTCGTGCACACTGGGGAGGCGGGCCTTTGGGTGCATTATTGAAGCTTGGTCGCCCCGGGGTTCGGCGCATGTTTGATTCGGATGGGTCGGCCACAGGTGAGCTGTACCTCGATGACCTTCAGGCGCATCACACGATGCAACACGCGCTCGAACTTCGGCCGGCAGGCGTCGAGGCAGAAATCATGTGCTTGACGGTTTTTGTCGACACCGGACTTCGGACTGTCATCACCCGCCACCCTGAGTTTCCCGTGGAACATGTCGATGTTTCACGCATGCCGTCTATCCAATTTGCTGTTGAGTCAGGGGGTGTTTGGGGCTTGCGCTGGGCGGCGGGGTCTTTGGTTTCCGCGCTTTGGATTTCGGAGTGTCGATGGCGCGGTGACCCGGAGCGGGCACAGGCTGTGGTGGCGTCCATCGGGGAGTCACAGCAGTGGAAAGACTCCGCTTCGCTACTGGGTCGGCAAGGGTTTTGTGCCTACGCCGATGCCATTGAGTTTGGTGTAGATGGCAGCATTATGGCCACCTTGGGGGCGATGGATTTACCGGGGCCGGGCCAGGCTTAGGGCGAAAAGGCCTCGAGAAAAGCGAGTCCGGCGGGGTCTTTTTCTGCGATTTCTGACCTGTCGCCCGCGATATAGATGCCCCACATTCCGCCGGGCTCATGAAAGCACGCATCTCGGTGCTCAGAGATATTGTTGATGTACCAAATTGCCGCATTGTCTTCGGCAGCTTTGCTAGCGGTGGGGGAACAGGCGGAGAGGCCCCCGTAAAGCCCGGCAAGCTGCATGGATTTCGTGGGGTTTTTCGGGGATCGCCCTAAGAATATCGCTGTGACAAGCGTGTGAATGGGATCGTTTTTTCATTTCTGTTATGATAGCGATACGTTCTACTTGTTGGAGTTTAATATGCGTTCGACCATGATTTTTTCATCTGCTCTACTTTTTGTCTCGGCATGCACATCGCCCAAGTCTGAGGAGAGCAACGCAGAAAAGTGGGAAAAAATGCAAGACCGTCAGGAAGCGATGGTCTCCCCTCAGACTCCAGATGATGTTGATTTGATGGCCAGCGAGGTCGAGACTCAGGCGGGTTTGGCCCATTATACCGGGGTCATCTATGAGAACCGCTGGGAGGACTTTGGTCCGTTTATCGTCGATGGTGAAGGGCTTCAGATTTCCGTGAACGGAGACGGAGACGTCGATTTATATGTGGCCAAGGGCCGCACACCGTACGCAGACGATAACGATTGCAGTTCGATGACGCTCACCGGCCAAGAGCACTGTGATTTGGACGACGAGGGTGTTTATTATGTGGCCATTTATGGGTATGACGGCAACGTAAACTATACGGTAGATGTCACCTATTCGGTAGACAGCGAGGGCCTGGTGAGTTTGCCAAGCAATAACCTCGCCTATGATGCTGAGATTTCGGCGACCGAAGGACGCAGCGACACCCTCAATGATGGCGACCGCATGGATGCGTGGTTTAGCGACGGCCCACTGGGTGATGGCGAGATTTACGTCGAGGAGAAGTTCGATAGAGAAGAATTTATCGAGAACATCTTGATTGACTGGGTGCCTGGAATGTCGTCCGAATGGGCCCATGTTTTGGTCGAAAACCGAGGGACGATCATAGATGTTGGTCGGCTGCTTATCGAGGGGCGTCGGACCACATTTGATATCCAGTTGGAAGGCTCAAGGATTGAGATTATCCTTGAAAATAGTGACGAACAGTACGTCGGTATTCGTCAAATCTGGACCTGGTAAGCGGCAGCTAAGCGGCAGGTACTGGGGTCAGGTCTTTAGAGGCCTTTAGAGGTCTGTAGGATTAAGCGAATCACCAGCCAAGCTGGCGTCGTGTCTTTGGGGTTGAGCCAAGGTGAAGCGTTGGCCGATACTTGTCGGCTACCCCGTTTGGTGTGTGGCTTCGCAACCATGCCAAGAAAACCACGCTAGAACTACCCTTTCGCTTTTCACCACGTCATGAATCGATGTGCCCGACGCGCACCTGTGTTCGATGTGCCCTGGGCCAATAAGCTAAACGCTAAAGACATGACCCGTTTATAGGCACAGTCCATCGGAGATAATCAGCTCATTATTGTCCTCATGGCACTCGCTGACCCAGCCTTCGGACCCATCGTCGTCCACCACAAAACGGAGCACGTTTAAGGGTACGTCGGCAGGATCGATGTCGAAGGTCCAGCCGGGCGTTGTTCGGGCCGGCATGATTCTGGCCGAGGTGGTGCGGGTTTCAAGCAAGGTCCATCCCCCGGTAATGCGCGCATACAGCGATGCTGACACGCCCTCTGGCAGGGCCTCTACGCCTCCATTTCCGATGCGGAGGGTCACTTGAAGTAGGCCTTCCTCGCACTCAGTCGTACAAATGTCGACCAACTCGGGGATCGCGTCAGACATGGCACCACCAGAGGCCGCCGCCAAGTCACCTGAGCGAAAGTTGTTGAAGCTGAGCCAGTTGGTGGCCGGACTCGCAGGGATGGAGCTGTCTGCGTTGACGTTGGTGATGGCATAAGCGTGCTGGTTCCACACCGGTCGCGCTGGCATCCACGATCCGTCCAAATCGCCGATGACGCGCACCCCCGACTCCGGTCCGCTACCATAGGCGCCCGAGGTATAGATGATCTCGGCTTGGCCATCCAAATCGACATCGGCGACCACGGGGTACTCAGAGCAGGTCGCCGAGGCGTGGCTGGTTTCTTGGAGTTTCACCGCCCCTGTCGCACCGTCAAATATCCACACATCGTTTTCGTCTGCGTAGACCACCTCAGCTGCGCCGTCGCCCTCAAAGTCAAACACAGATGATCCCGTGAACCCTGAAGAGTAGTCGTTCACAGCGTTGGACCACACCAAAGTGCCATCGTCCTCGACCATGATGTAGACCCCGTTGCCCGCCACGCCGATCTCAGGCTTGCCATCGCCATCAAAGTCGGCGACCGTCGGAGGCCCGATTCGTCCGCCCGTGTAGTTGCCGCTCCACAACACCGTGCCGTCATCATCTTGCAGCCGTAGATTTCCGGCCCAAGACACGACGATTTCGCCGTATGGGTCGTCATCAAAGTTTGCGATGGCCACAAAGCCGTCGGGTTGGCCATTATGCCAAATGGTGTTTCCGTCGGGGTCGTACAAGGCGTTTCCGACCACCACCTCAAGCCGGCCGTCTTGGTTAATGTCCGCCGCGACCCCAAATCCAGCGTAGGTGCCCCCCGGGTAGCCAGTCCCGCGGCCGAAGCTGCCCTGGCCCCGGATGGATCCATCGGCCCCGTTGAGAATGGTTGACCCTTGGACCACCTCCACCTGCCCGTCACCGTCCAAATCAAAAATACCGACGCCGCCGCAGATTCCCGTGCCGCCCAACGAAGTGTAGGCATTGGACCAAATCATCGCCCCAGTGTCGCCTCGAAAGGCAAAAAACCCATTAACGCCGGTCACCACCACATCTGCGCGCCCATCCCCGTCAAGGTCGCCAATCGCGGCAGCAGAGGGCTCTGCGCTGGCGATATTGTAGGTCCAAATCACACCCGACCCATCGCCGTGAAGGGCCGTCACCAACCCAGAGACACCGACCACCACCACATCGGGCATATCATCGGCATCCACATCGCCATCGCCATCATCATCGGTCAAAGAGCCGACGGCAGGTGTCGCATAAGAGGGCCCAGGTGCCTCGCTCGCCCACTCGATTACTGGGCTAAAACCGCCCACCACAGCCTCGATTAAGCAGCTGTCATCCACTGCCGCATCTCCGCGGCTGGTGTCTGGCAAGGGGCAACTGTCATCATCGATAGTATGTCTGCCGGAGTCGTCGGTGATCTCCCAAGGAAAACCGGGCTCCTCATGGCTACTGCCCACATCGTCGTGGGGCTTGATGTCGTACTCTGAGCATCCAGTGAACAAGATTGTCATCAAGTATAACTGCCGCATAAAACACCCCAACCAGGTTGATATTGTAGCGGGACTTGAATCAACGTGTCGACTGGGTTTGGTCAATAAACGCCGATTAAGCCGCGCGTGTGTGGCCTGCAGTGCTGGCGTTGGTGATTCACAACACCGGTATTTTGGGGCGCCTGGGCGGTGAAATTATCGATGACCTCGAGCCCGGGCCAGCCCGATCGCTTCGGGGGATTGGGGCCTCAAGACCTCAGGTGGCCGTCTTCGCCCTCGGCCCTCAGGCCTTCAACCGCGGGCTGATTTTTTTCTTTGTTCGCCTAGAGACGGCTGTGCGCGAGGCCACGGTGTTGGGCCTGCTCGGGGTGGTCTCTTTGGGTTGGTTCATTCAAGATGCACGGGTGCGAATGCAGCCTGGGAAGATGATGGTGTTTGTTGGGCTGGGTGCGTTCATCGTGCTCGGGATCGATGGGTTGAGTGTGTGGCTTCGGTCCTGGCTTCGCGGGAATGGGCAAGGGCGATAGGTGGCGCCTATGTTGTCGGTTTTTTTGATCTTCTTGGGGTGTGCAAAAATAACACCTGTCCCACCGGCGGTACGCTTTGGCTCGACGCTACGGGCGCTTGGCAAGAAAGCCCGAGTTTCAGCGCTTGCGTGCGGCCATGCCCACTTGGGATGACCACGATGATGGTGCCAATGACGCAGGCTCAGCGTTGGCCGGTAAGGCGGAATCCAAGGCCTTATTTTCTGGCCTTGTGTCGCGAACGGGCATTTTTGTTGGAGCAGTTTCGCGAGCAATACTTTGACCGGGGTCGCGCAGTTTCTGAGCACTCGTGCCAATGGCATTGACCCGCTTGTGGTGCGGGAGAGGCTACCTGTGCTGTGGGCATCGCCGCTGCTTTTTTAGCCGCAGCCTTGGTGGCTGGTTTTGACTTGGTGGCGGCTTTGCCCATGGTTTTGCTGGAACCCACAACCGAGGCGCGCTTTTTGGGCAGGGGTGCTCTTGTCGGCGGTGGAGCGGCAGTCACCGAGGCCAAGCCATCGATGGGAGCCAGTTTCTTGGTCACGATCATTCTTGGCTTAAGCGAGCGAGGTGCTTGCTTCTTTTTTGGGCCAGGCAATGTGCCGGGCTTGACCCCTTTTGGGGGGGCGGGCCGGTCTGCCATCTTGGGGCGTTTGTTGGGGCACAACCAGCATCGGTCGATCGTTGCTGGGAGGACACCTGCAGGCAG
>DBIS01000270.1 GCA_002296975.1 Deltaproteobacteria bacterium UBA796
TCGGTGGTGAGGAGATCATTCTTTGGGTCGACGATCGCCTGGCATTTCGTTTGCCCTCAGAGGACGCCGCCCGGATGGTGATGACCGGTGCCGATACAGCCCGTGCAGCCGAGGCCAAAGCCGCGCTTGCTGCAGGGAAGGTCATCAAGGAGCTTCGCCTCCGACTGCAATGGGCCGACCGCGAATATGGCTTCACCCTCAAGGGGCCCAGCCTCGATGTGGGCGCGCTGGTTCTCCCGCCGCTGCCAGAAGAGGGTGATGAGCAAGACAGGCTTTGGGTGCGCATGGAGTCTATCGAGGCTTTGTGGGCGGTCCTTGGTGCGCTGTATCGCAAGTTTTCGGAGATCCGAATCTCGGATGAGTGGCCCGATGATGTTGTGCCCGCGGTTCATCGTTGGTTGGCAGGCGAGGAATAAACTCAGCCTTGCCCGGTGGCTCAATCGTGATAGTTCGGACAGGCCTTTTTGGTACGCTGCGCGGTTAGCTCAGTTGGATAGAGCGCTGGCCTCCGGAGCCAGAGGCCGCAGGTTCGACTCCTGCACCGCGCACCATTTTTTTCAGTCAGGAGTGAGCATGAGCACAGGGTTTTTTGCTTTGGGGTTGCTTGCTTTCGGCTCCGTGTTGGGGTCTGCTGCGATTGCTCAGACGCCCACGACGGCCGATATGAGCCGCTCAGGCTCTGTCGATGTGGAGCACGCTGGTGGTCCCTTCGGTTTAGGGATCGCCGTCGGTGCTCCAACGGGCATCGCCGGAAAGGTGTGGCTCGACGATTGGTCCGCCTTGGCGTTTTCTTTCGGTGGAGCCCTCGGGATTTACAACGATATCGCTGCGACCGGTGATTTTTTGCTCCAGTTTCGCCCTTTTGATGTGGGTGACCCCGAAATTAGCGTGCCGATCCACATTGGTGGCGGCGTGCATGTCGGTGGCAACACGGCTGCCGGCCTGGTTGGCCGCTGGTTGGTCGGGCCAAGGGCGGTGGGTGGATTCAGCCTTATGATGCGCGATATGCCATTCGACTTGTACATGGAAATCGCGCCAACATTGTATGTCGTGGATGGTGCGGGTTGGTCCATGAATGGCCAAATCGGCATTCGCCACTACCTGTAGGTCTGTGATGCAGGTTTCTTTCTGGGGCGTCCGCGGATCGATTCCCACCTCTGGTTTCGACACCATCCGATATGGTGGCCATACGTCTTGTGTGTGTATAGAGGCCGAAGGGCATCCCCCACTGGTTTTCGATTTGGGTACTGGAGCGCGGGCTCTTGGGCGGTATTTGGTCCAAAAAGATGTCGAGAAGGTTTACGTGCTGCTGAGCCATACACATATGGACCATCTGTATGCCTTGCCCTATTTCGCGCCAGTATTTCAGCCCAATTGTCGGGTACATCTGGGCTTGCCTGCTGAATCTGCAGAGGCTGCCCGTTCCCGTGTGGGCCAGTATTTAAACGGTGTATTTCACCCCTTGCGTCTAGACGATATCGGCAGTCGGCTCGCGTTTCATGGGGTGCCTGCAGGTGAGGAATTTAGTGTGGGTGGGTACCAAGTCGCGACGCTCCGCATGGTTCATCCAGGTGGCACCCTCGGTTATCGCGTACAGCTTGGGGGTCGGTCGGTATGCTACCTCACCGATACAGGGCCCCTCGCTAAGCCCGATGAAGGCTTGATGGCCAACAAGGCACCGACGGCGATGGAGTTGGATTTGATTGCTCTGGTGCAAGGCGTCGACATCATGGTCATGGATGCGATGTTCGATGAAGATGAATATCTCGACAAGCAAAAATGGGGGCATGGGTTTCCGGAATACACCGTTGCCATCGCTGCTGCTGCAAAGGTTTCCACCGTCGTATTCTTTCATCATTCACCCGACTCCACCGACGATATGCTGGATGCGCTCAGTCAAAAATGGTCTGCTCACCAGTCCCCACGGGTTGTGGTGGCAAAGGAGGGGAGCGTCATGGACCTCGAGGGATAGCTTCGTACATTGACCAGACGGTCGTGCAGGGTGCCCTCGGTGGATTTGTGGTGCTCGTGCTGGCCGTGATGGGCACCTACGTCTTCAACCGGCTGTGGCAACACAGTTTGCTTCGCGAGGCCGGCCCAGCGGTAGCGGCAGCTGAACGCCTCGGCCTTAGGCTTCAGCCTTTCGGGTTTGGGCCGAGGCTAAAGGTTTCTGGAGTGGTTGACGGTCAGACCACCGAGATTGTTTGGACCGGCGGCTTCCGCGGCGCGCATACGGTAGTACGGGTGGGTGAACACCGGCTTCGGTATCCGTTGGCGACAACAGCATCAGCCTTGGATGAACTGTTGGCCACAGAAGAATGAAAAGCCCTCAACTGGCCGGTGCCGCCTCTATTTAGGCGATCGTTACACCGTCACAAAGGTACACATCTTGAATCGCATTCAATAAGGCGATGCCTTCGTTACGGGGCTTCTGAAAGGCTTTTCGCCCGCTGATAAGCCCCATACCACCGGCCCGTTTGTTGATGACCGCCGTTTGGACGGCTTGTTGCAAATCGTTTTCGCCCGAGGCGCCACCAGAGTTGATCAGCCCAATGCGGCCCATATACCCATTGGCCACTTGGTAGCGGCAAAGGTCGATCGGGTGGTCGGAGGCCAAGTCGGTGTAGATACGCTCGTCGAGTTTTCCGTAGCTGGAGTCGCCCGCATTCAGTGCTCGGTATCCAAAGTTGTTGGTCGGCAGCTTTTGCTTGACGATATCGGCCTGAATGGTGGCCCCAATGTGATTGGCTTGGCCGGTAAGGTCGGCTGCAGCGTGGTAGTCGACGCCATCCTTCTTGAATCCTTCACTGCGCAAATAGCACCACAACACCGTGGCCATACCCAACTCATGGGCATGTGCGAAGGCTTGTGAGACCTCCTGGATTTGCCGGCCGGACTCGGGAGATCCAAAATAGATTGTGGCCCCCACAGCCGCACAGCCCATCTCCCATGCTTGTTCCACCTGGGCGAACATGATTTGGTCGAAGGTGTTGGGCATGGTCAGCAATTCATTGTGGTTGAGTTTCAAGATGAAGGGGATTTTGTGTGCATATTTGCGCGCAACAGAGCCGAGCACTCCATAGGTGGTCGCGACCGCATTGCAGCCGCCTTCCATGGCCAATTCAATGATGTTTTCTGGGTCGAAATAATCTGGATTTTTAGCGAAACTCGCACCGCCGGCGTGCTCGATACCTTGGTCGACGGGTAAAATCGAAAGGTAGCCAGTGCCCCCAAGCCGTCCATGATCGCTGATGCGCTGA
>DBIS01000338.1 GCA_002296975.1 Deltaproteobacteria bacterium UBA796
GCAAAAACAGACCGGACTTGGTTTGGGTGGCTTCTTCCGTGCGCTCGATAACGATGCGGTCAAACAGTGGACGAATCATGATTTTGGCTCCTAAAGTGAGGTATGGGGGTGGCTTACGCCGATGGCTTTGCTTGCGGTCATCCGCCCCCCGGCGAAAAACAATCACCCCGCCACGCACGCGCAGTAATGGGATGAAGCGGCCGCGCTGTATCGCGAGGGCGTTGACAGTCAAGTCAAGGATTCGCCTTTGCTGCCGTAGAGGGAAATGAAGTGATCGCAGAACAAGTAAAAAGCCAGCCTTATCGGATGGCGCAAACCCAACACACGGAGGACGCATGTCTATTCCCGAATTGAGTCAAGAAGAGAATCTTTTCGACTTTTTCCACACTGCGGTGGGAAAAGCATCGGCCTCGGTGGGCGGCCCGGTCTCCGAGGATGGGGTGTACTACCTTTCCAACCTTCTCGTAGAGCGGGGTCGAACCCCCGACACCCCAAACACAGACACCTTGGTTGAACTGCAAATCGTCGCCCGAGAAAAGGGTGGCGCGACCGCGACCCAGGCTTGGCGGGAGCTGGGAGACCGTGCCCTGTATACCTCTGGATTTTTCAGGGCCAGCTTGAGCCGAAAGAGCATCAGCCTGGATTATTATCTGTCCATGGGTGCTGCGGCCTACGAGCAACTCGCAACGTCTATGCGCTGGAATGGAGGCGGTGGAGGCTTTGATGTGATTTACCAGGAGTTGGCCGAGCAGTTTTATGCGTGTTCAACGGTGTTGCAGCGTGTGCGTGATGAAGTTCGCGCGACCACCAACGCTGATATTTTGGCCCTGTATGAACGGTGGGTGAGCCACCCCGACCAGGGCACGACAGAACAATTGACGGCGCTGGGCGTGTTGCCCGTGCGCGGCGGGGAGGAGAGTTGATATTGCGTCAGATTCAGGCGCACTTACAGGCGATTTACCGCACCACTGCACCCGATGTGGCACATTTTCAGATCGATGCTGTGGAATTGCGGTCGGTCCTGGGGCCCCACGCCCGTCACGCCGACGAGTGGGTGTTGGTGCGAGAGCGTGATGGTTTCGTCGATTTGGCGGTCTTTGTGGCTGATGTCCACCTTCAAGCGCTCGAGACCACCCAGAGTTTGGCACAGGCTGCGATGGAAAATTTCGCTGCATTTTGCGCGGCGACCGAAGGGGTGAGCCACTTTTTGATGCTGATTGAACGTGCCCGACGAGAGGAGCCTGTGAGTCTGCTAGAGCTCGAGGCCCAAGCGGAGGTCGATAAATTCGTGTGTGCGCGGCTTCACCATCCTTCTTTTGGGGAAACCTTGTGGAAGCGCTTATTTTTAGAGGCAGAGTTGGCCGAGGGGCTCAGTTCGGAAGAAATTGTCCGCTACCAAGAGGCTGGGCGTCTGGCTGGCGGTTTTTGTGCTGAGCTGGAAAAAGCACCCCATGTCGACGCCATTTTGCGGACATTGCGGTCTTTTTGGCGAGAAAGTGGAGCCAAACGTTTGGATATCATGCGCCGGTTGGCCGCCTAAGTGGCCTGACAGGCGATCAGTGCGGCGAACACCCCCTTGACGCATCGGTTTAAACGCGATAACCGCGGGTGTCCAAAACACGCCTGACCGGCATGCGCATTCGTGCTGCACGCCATCTCAAGGAGGCTCCCATGGCCCGAATTACAGTCGAAGACTGTCTCGAGAACATCCCCAACCGGTTCTCACTCGTTTTAGTCGCTGCAGAGCGCGCCAAGCAGCTTCTCAAGGGCGAGCCGTGCTTGATTGCGCAAGAGCAAGGCAACAAGGAGATCGTGACCGCTCTTCGGGAAATCGCCGCCAACGCGGTCCAAGCCGACATGAGCGACTTCGACGAAAACGAGGTGCTTCATGCCTTCGAGGCTGAGGCCGCAGAGAGTGCATTGCCGCCTGCTCTTGACGATGAGTTGCCCCCAGCTGCTGATGGGGACCTTCCACCTGCAGCTGACAGTGACGACGCACTGGCCCCACTTCCACCTGCTGCTGATTTCAACCTCGAGGCATAAGTAAACATTATGACTAATGAAAACCTGATGGATGTTCGCACCGCTGAGCGTCATATTGCTCGCGGAAAATTGAGCCGTGAAGCGTACAACAAGGCCATGGCCGCCCTCGAGGATTGTGCTGACGATGCTTTGGCCACCGAGACCGAGATGATTCGTCATATCGCTGACGAAGACGGGGTCGAAGAGGCCTGAGAACTCAGCGCTTTTAGGAGCTGCATATGGCTCGGACGATCAAAGCTGCACGCGGCACAACACTGAGCTGTCGAGGGTGGGCGCAAGAAGCAGCTTTAAGGATGCTATGCAACAACCTCGACCCAGAGGTGGCGGAAAACCCCGATGAGCTCGTCGTTTACGGTGGAACCGGAAAAGCCGCCCGAAATTGGGAGGCCTTTGAGGCCATTTGTCGCGCGCTGACGACCCTGGAAAATGATGAAACCTTGCTGGTGCAATCCGGCAAGCCGGTCGGTATCGCTCGCACCCACGAAAATGCCCCCCGGGTGTTGATCGCCAACTCAAATTTGGTCGGCAAGTGGGCCAACTGGGATCATTTTCGCGAGCTCGAGAAAAAGGGCTTGATGATGTACGGTCAGATGACCGCAGGGTCCTGGATTTACATCGGCACCCAAGGGATTTTGCAAGGGACCTACGAGACATTCGCCGAGGCGGGACGGCAGCATTTTGGTACCGCCGACCTCACCGGACGGCTGGTGGTCTCCGGTGGTTTGGGTGGCATGGGAGGTGCACAACCCCTCGCGGCAACCATGAATAACGGTACATTTTTAGGTTTTGATGTCGACCCACACAGGGTGCAACGTCGGCTGGAGCATCGCTATTTGGACGAGATCGCCGGCTCGATCGATGAAGGTATTGATCGCGCGCTGCAGTACAAGGCTGAGGGTATCGGAAAGTCCATCGGTGTCGTCGCGAACGCAGCGGTCGCTCTCGAGCGGATGATCGCGCGCGGTGTGGTGCCCGATTTGCTGACCGATCAGACCTCCGCCCATGATCCGTTGATTGGCTATGTCCCCCGCGAGATGTCCCTGGCTGAGGCCGCTGAGCTTCGGGCTGCAGACTCAAAGGCCTACATCGCCAAAAGCCGTGCCACCATGGCCGACCATGTGCGCGCGATGCTCACACTTCAAGCCCGGGGTGCTCACACCTTTGATTATGGCAATAATCTCCGCGCCGAGGCCCAAGAGGGTGGGGTGGAAAATGCCTTCGACTTTCCAGGCTTCGTTCCGGCTTATATTCGCCCGCTGTTTTGCGAAGGAAAAGGCCCATTTCGCTGGGTGGCGCTGAGTGGCGACCCCGAGGATATTTACGAAACCGATCGTGTGATTGCTGAGCTATTCCCCGAGGATAAAGCCCTTCACCGGTGGCTCAAAATGGCCCAAGAGCGGGTGCAGTTTCAAGGACTTCCATCCCGTATCTGTTGGTTGGGGTACGGCGAGCGTGCCCGTGCTGGTCTGGCCTTCAACGAGCTTGTGCGAACTGGTCGTGTCAAAGCGCCCCTGGTGATCGGCCGTGACCACCTCGACTGTGGCTCTGTGGCCTCGCCGAACCGTGAGACTGAAGCGATGAAAGATGGCTCAGATGCCGTCGCTGATTGGCCGATTCTCAACGCTCTACTCAACGCGGTCAATGGTGCGAGTTGGGTGAGCTTTCATCATGGTGGCGGTGTGGGCATGGGCTACAGCTTGCACGCAGGGCAAGTGATTTTGGCCGATGGTACACCTGAGGCGGCCACCCGTCTGGAGCGTGTGTTGACTGGGGATCCGGCGATGGGCATCTTTCGCCACGTGGACGCAGGTTATGAAATAGCTGAGCGCACAGCGAATGAGCGCGGCGTAAAAATCCCAGGTTTCAACTGCTAGCGGTATTTTTTCCTGGCTATTCCGGGCGCCCTTCGATGATCTCAAGCACATAGCGTCGCTTGCGTTTTCCGCCGATCGCGTGGACCAGTCGTCGAATCGCGTCGGCATGAACGCCTCGCTTACCGATGACTTTACCCACATCGCTCGGGTGTACATGAAGCTCGAGCACACACGACTGCGTGCCCACTATCTCCACCACCTCAACCTCATCAGGATTATCCACCAAGGCCTTGGCGATCTCTTCTATTAGGTCCCGTACTTCCATCTTCAGCTGCTCCTTGGGGCCATCGTGCGCACGGCTGCGCTTGATTTCCCCCCCATCTGCAATCACAGCATCCTCCAACAGCGCGCTGGAGTCAACCCTGCTCACATTTGGACCCGCCAAATCAGACTTCATTCCGTCCGCCGCTTGCGGGTGAAAGATTATTCATGGTCAAACGTTGGTTGGTGGGAATAGTTTTTAGTTACTAGGAGTTTTAGCTGTGTCAAAAGATAGGAGAACCGACATGTCCGCCGCATTACGCCTGGTGAACCCACAGAACACATCTCAGTGGGATGAATCCGATATCAAAGAACTCGCCGCCTCCAGTACGCGTTCAGCGATGGAGATGGTCATTCGAAAATATAGACAGCCTTTGTATTTTCATGCCCGCTACATCGTGAAAGACCACCAAGAGGCCTATGATTTGGTGCAAGAGGTCTTTATTAAGGCCATGCGCGAGACTCGGCTTTTCGAAGAAGATTTCAAGATCAAGGCCTGGTTGTTTCGGGTCACCTCGAATTTATGCTTCAACACGGTGCGAAACCGTAAACGGCGTGGAGCGCTTTTGGACACCATGATGCGACCAGAGCCTTTTGGTGCAGACCAACTCGAGCGTATTTTTTGTGGTGAGCAACAAAGCGAAGTCATGGCATCCCTCGATGAGCTGAGCGATGATCACAAGCAAATCTTGTTGTTGCGGTATTATGATGACCTCTCCTATGCGGAGATCGCGGAAGTGCTACAGGTAAAACTGGGCACGGTGATGTCTCGGCTCTCTCGGGCTCGGATGCGGTTGATGGATGTGATGCAAGACACAAGTCTGGCCAACTAAAGGGTGTGAACATGGATTGTTTGATGATTTCTTCCCGCGTGGCCGCTTTTGTAGACGGGGAGCTTGAGTCTTGCGAGTGCGAGCGTTTTGTATTGCACATCGAGACCTGCGACCCTTGCACGCAGATTGTGATTCAGATCGAGGCGCAACGGTTCTCCCCCTTGAGTGCAGATCAACGGCGCAGCATCTGTGAACGGGGTGCATTTTGGGGAGAGATGGACACAGAACTCAATGGGCACTTGGATGCTTTGGTCGTGGCACCTGTGGGCCCATGGCATCGCCGGCGGGTCGGCCTGCCAGTGCCGATGGTTGTCGCCTATGCTGCGGCGATTTTGCTCGCAGTCGTTTGGGGTGTTCAGCAACAAGAGCGCGCTCAGCTCGCTGAGTTGGCCTCAGAGCACCTCGGTCAGCAACTTGAGAAAGAGCGACGTTTGGCTGCGCAACCCGGGGTGATCACACCGCCAGTATCCGGTGACGGGAGCTACAAAGTCGTGACCTACGCCCCAGAACGGGCCTCATTTTAAGGTCGGATAGGGCGACATTCTTGATGATGCACCCCTTGGCTTATTAAGGCCTTGGTGGAGGACATCTTGGAGCACCCAGGTAGCGAGACAGGGCGAGCGATCGATAGGGTCAGGACATACCTGTCCCAGGGCCGTACTGGTTGTGTGCGTGTACAGGTTCCGGCCCGAGCACCCTGCGCCGTATACCTGAATGAGGGTGAGCTCATCGCTGCCCTGTGTCCTGCAGACCCACAAGCCATCGTTCGGCGATTGGCTGCTCGTGGGCGACTCAACACCAAGGACCTTGCCCGTCTCAAGGCTTCAGGGTCTGATTTGGACTTTGAGACTTTGCATCGGTGGGTGGATTCAAGTGTTGTCGGAAGATTGATGTCCGGGCGCTTTCGGAACAACCTGGTTTTTTCCCTCTTCGATGCAGGGCGTTTTGCTTTTGAACCAGCCGACACGATTCGGGTACCCCACTTACAAATCGGTCACGACTCAGCAGGTTTGTTGAGGGAGCTCGAGGTTTTACACGACGGCATCAGCTTTCTGATGACCCCAAATCGCGAATATAAAATTAGCCTGGGCCAGTTTAGTCCTGGCACGCCTCAGCAGCGGCATATCCATGCATTGTGTGCATCCCCGACCAATCGCGATGATTTGCTCGCCATGAGCCCATTCACCCATGCTCAAACCCTGTCGCTGGTGGCGACGATGACAGAGGCTGGGAGTTTGCTCGCCACCCCTCTCGCCCAAGGTCCTGCCCAAGGTGCGATTGCGCATGCGGTCGCTGTGGCAGAAGCGAGCCGTCAACGGCGGGCGGTGGCCAGTCAATCCCGTGATGGTGTGGGCGTCAAACCCTTGGCGGCATTTGAAGACCATGATCGCGAAAACCGTGGCATGGGCAAAGGCATGTTTGTTGGTGATAAAGAGCGGGTCGTTTTGGGTTCATCTGGGCGCTCGCCCGGTTTGCGTCTGAGTGCCCCAACCTTGAGCAACACCGAGGTGCTCCGCCGGGTTGGGGTCTGCAATGAGGTGCTGACGGCCTTGGTCGCTGTGTGGACAGAGCAACACGGGCCTGGCACCGGGCGTATCGTCGCCCAACAGCTCGTCGATGGCGCCCCCCGGGGCTTTTCCGCGCTCTTTCAAGGTGCCGAGGTGGACGCAATGGGCCGGCTTGGCGTCACCCACATCTTGGACAATTTGCAGCGCCGGGCCCCGGCGGAACGCCGAGATTTGGTGACCAGGGGCCTATGTTGTTTGATTGATCGGACTTTGGGATGGGCAGCAGAAGGCCTCGATGAAATCCGACTCGGAAAAATGTTGGACCAAGTGGCGGGTTACCGTGCTCGGATGGGTTGGTAACGGTGATGGTATTTTTTATGGCGATGGTCGGCCTCAGTTTTGGGGCCGATGAAATAGGGGTTGAGTTTGGGGTCATGCCAGAGGCTGTGGTGTCAGTGGCCCGAAAGGTGGTGAACGAACCTTTGGGCGTCCGAATGGCGGCTGTCAGTGAGCCATTTTTGGGTTTTCCCTATTTGGTGGGCGGTCATGGTGAGGGGCTTCCGCCAGACACAGATCCGCCTGCCCGGTACGATACCTTTGATTGCCTGACCTTTCTCGAAGAGGTTCTAGCCCTGAGCTTGGCGGGGGATCCTGTGGGCGTGCCGGCCCTGCGTGATGCGCTTCGCTACCGTGATGGCCAGGTTGGTTACACCAGTCGCCACCATTTTATGATGAGCCAGTGGGTGCCAAAAAATATTGACGCGGGCTTTTTAAAGGACATCACACCCTCTCTGGGTGAGACCCATCGGGTCGAGAAGGTGCTCAGCCCCCAAATCTGGGCCAATTGGCATGGTGTAAATGCACTCAATCTCCAGCCGGAAGATCTTCCTGTCGGCCATTTTGGCTTGAACGTTCTCTCACTGGATGCCGCAGAGGCAGCTTTGGACCGAATCCCACCAGGTGCCATCATCTTGACCATTCGGCAGCCCAAGGACTGGAAGCCGATCGTGGTGTCGCATGTGGGCTTTGTGTTGCCCAGAAAACAAGGTGAGGGGGTGAGGGTTCGTCACTCTACGCGCACCGGCACCGGCTTGGTTCGGGACCATTTTTTAGGCGAGTATCTTGAGCGCATGCGCTGGTATCAACGTTCGGTTGAAGGGGTCACCATTTTGATGCCGCTCGAGCAAGGGCCCCGGCGAATCATCGAAGATTAAGGTGCTTCGGTCTTGGGTGCTTCGGGCTCAAAGCAAGCAGATAGCCTGGGGTGGGCAAAGCCCATGCTCAAAATCAGTGCATCTATCCCGGCTGACAGCTGGGCTCGACCGTTGGCGTCGAGTTTGGTTTTAAGCCAAACCTTGGCATTGTCTCCATCATTTTCTATGTGCTCTAGGAGCTGAGGGACCAAGGTGTTGGCCCACTGTAGCTTGGTGTCGATGGAGACATGGTCCGATATGGCGTGGGCCCATGAAGGTAGATTGATGTCCACGCGTGCCAGCATGGTGTCGATAAAAGCCGCAGTCAGGCGCTTCGCATCGGTTTTGAGTTGGGCCTGCACGGCGGTAACGCCCTCTAAAAGAGGGGGTGGCTGAGCACTGGTCTGTACATAGATTTTGGCTTTTGGCTCGGTACCACTCGGGCGTAAAATAAGGCGTCTGCCGCCTTCCAACTCAAAGCAAAGCATGTTGCGACTGCTGTGGTCGGTGTCCGATACAGCCACCCCTCTTGGACCCTCGGGGTCTTGGAGATCTAAAGTTTCGATAACCGCGTGTCCGTCTATGTGTGTGGGTGGCGTGCTGCGGAAGCCGGCCATGATTGCGTTAATGTGGGCGCGCCCCTGAGCGCCCTCCATGATCGCACAGCCAAGATGGTTATAAAACACCCCATGTTTGTGCATCAGTTGGGCCAAGGTGTCCACCAAGCTGCGCCCGTGTTGCGCTTCTGTCGAGGCCAAGACTGTGAGCACCAATGCCCCGCCTGCAGCATCCTTGTCTCGAATATCAGGGGTCACCAAAAGGCCGTGGCTCTCTTCTACACCGACCGCGAAGCGATCGATATCACCCTCGAATGGACCAAACCGGCCTTTTCGTTCAAGTCCATAAAGTGCAGCACCAATGTATTTAAATCCGACGAGTAATGAGTCCATCACGGCGGCCCCATAGGATTCCGCGATGCGGGTCACCAAGGTGGTGGTCACCTCTGAGGTCAACACCAAAGGCTCTTGGTGAGGGTGGTTCATTAAGGCTGCGTGGCAGACTAGGGCTGCGATTTCATGACCGTTGAGGGTGACCCACTCACCGCGATGTTCCACAGCGACGCCGAGCCGATCTGCGTCGGGATCGCAGCCCATCACCAGCTTTGCATTCACAGATTTTGCGGTCTCGATGGCGATATTGAGGGTTTCGGGGCGCTCTGGATTTGGGGCACGAAAGGGGACGGTGGGAAAGGATCCATCGTGGCTACACTGGCTTGGCTCAAGGGTGAGAGCCACCCCCGCGGCGGTCAAAACCTCTGCGACCGTGGTGTCGGCGGTGCCGTGTAGGGGGGTGAACACCACATCCAAAAGCGGCACATCACTGTGTTGAATGATCCTCAAGTTGGTTTCAATATAGCGGGCATGGACATCGGCTTGGAGCGTCCGCACCAGCCCTGCAGCTTGCCCACGGTCCAAAGACATTCTCTCGATGCGCTCCACCGACCCGATGTGGCTGGCCAACTCCTGGTCAAAAGGTGGGACCAACTGGCCGCCATGGGCGTGATAAAATTTACTGCCGTTGTCGTCGGGGTGGTTGTGACTCGCAGAGATCACCAAGCCCCCGTCAGCTTGGAGTTGGCGAATCGCGAAAGAAAGCTCAGGCGTACTCAAAAATGCGTCGGCCTCTGGGAGCACGACTCGGATCTCTTGAGCGCTATAGATTTCGGCGGCGATTTCGGCGAAGTCCCGGCTTCGGATGCCGTTGATAGGAGAGGCGATGACCGGATCGTAAGTACCTAAAATATCCTGAAATTGACGGACATCATAGCCGATGACAACCATCAGCGGACCTTCGCCCCGGGTGGCCCTCAACCAATCGGCATGGGCTTGTATCGATGCCGAAAATGTCCAAGGGTTGAAACGGTTTGGGCCAATACCGACCCGGCCTCGCCGTCCGCCGGTACCAAAAGGAAGGTCCTGATAAAAGCCATCGAGAAGCGTGACCCATTGGGCCTTGTCGCACAGCGCTTGAATCTGAGAACCGTATGAGGCAAAGCGTGGATCTTCCAGCCACCGCTGCAGGTGCTCGAGTGCAGCTTGCTGGGTGCTCGGTGCCACATCGAGGCCGGCTAGGCCAACCCTGGTCGCGTCGAGAAGCGCTTGTGTGTCCATCAAATCCACTCCAAGACCCAGAGTATCAGTTCCACGTGGAACTTTCGAGGGCGTTCCGCATCTACTCTATGAAGTGGACGGCTAAAACGAATGATCCAATCTCGGCTTTAGGTCTGGTCATTGTGCAGGCTTTCTCGATGGTTTCTACTGTCCAGTCCACCTCGATATAGGGGTCTTCGACGCTCAGCGACAGGGTTTCGGTGTGCCCAAGGCTGGTGCTTTTGACAATGTGGTGAATCGATACCGTGATGGGGTCGGTCAAGTCGGTGACGGCGATTCGCCCATGCCCGAGCGCCTCTTCGTGAATACGCTGATCATTCACGCACACTCGGATTTTGTCGGTATCCAACAAAGCAGAGCCGATGACGTCAACTTGGTAGTTTGCGGGCAGGCTTTGGACTTGGCCGCAAGCCAGGGCCAGCGACAGCAGGATCAACCCGCTTCTTTCCAGTCATAGGTGGTGAGTCGCCAAGGGTAGCTTGCGTTTGCCGGCTGAAAGAGCGACGTGCCGTACTCGGTGGCCAAGTGCCAGGTTCCCACAAAAGGTGCGGGGCTGACTTCGTCGCTTTCGATCACGAGCTTCAGACACTCCCAGTCTTGGGTCCACAAGTTGGGGCAAGCCTCGTAGGCATCGAATGTGGATGTGAACTGTACGCCATTGCCTGTGCTTTTAATCACGTCACCGGGAACCCCCTGGGCTTCGGTAAGATTAAGCGGCGGGTCAAAGTTGACCCACTCTCCAGCCACGGTGTCGATGCCGGCATCTGCTCCGCCGGTGTCGTCTTGACCCTGGCCACCCATTTCGCCTTCGACCTTGTAGCCGTGAAGTCGGATACTCTCACCGGCATCTGCCGACCATTTGATGGCATAAATCAAGCTGGATGTGTCTTGGTTGACGTAATTTAAGGTGACCACATTATCATCACCGATCGTCTCGGTGGATACGGTTTGGACCTTCATCAAATAGTCTTCGCCTTCGTTTTGGTATTCCCAAGTAATATTGCCAGAGAGTGGGAAGTGGTCGGCAGACCAGTAGCCTGAATAGGTGTAGGCGCTTGAACCACAGCCTGTGAGGGCGATCAGGGCGAGTGAAAACATGGGACCTCCAAGTGCCCCGAAGGTAGCATGGTGCTCCACCACCCGCGAGGCGACCTATGATACACATGGCACTCAAGGAGACAGCCATGACTCAAGTTGTGATCGCGATCGATCAAGGGACCACAGGGACCACTGCACTTTTATTGGACCAAGAGGTGTCGGTTGTGGCCTCGGCGAATGTGGAGTTTCCCAATCATTATCCCCAGCCGGGGCATGTGGAACATGATCTCGAAGAGATTTGGACCAGTGTGGTTTCGGCCATCAAAACAGCGTTGGCCGCTGCTGGCCCCGTCGAAATTATGGCTGTAGGCATCACCAACCAACGGGAGACATGTCTGTTTTGGGACCGTGAAACCGGTGAGCCGATTCACCGTGCGCTGGTGTGGCAAGATCGACGAACAACCGAGATGTGTGCGGCTTTAAAAGCGGAGGGTTTAGAGGACGAGGTGCGGGCGAAGACCGGGCTTTTGTTGGATCCGTATTTTTCTGGAACCAAAGCAAAATGGATGCTGGACCACGTGCCGGGCGCGCGCCAAAGGGCTGAAAAGGGTGAAATTCTGTTCGGCACCATCGACACTTGGCTGGCATGGCGGCTGTGTGGTGCCCATGTCACCGATCCATCAAACGCCTCGCGCACCCTGTTGTTCAATATCCACACGATGGATTGGGATCTGGGTTTGCTCGCGCTTTTGGACATACCGGTCCAGTGTTTACCCAAAATATGCGATAACGCCGAGGTGGTGGGCCACACAGCAGGCCTCGACTTTTTAAACGATGGGATTGCCGTGGCGGGTATGGCCGGCGACCAGCAGGCAGCTCTTTTTGGTTCTGCGTGTTTTGGGCGGGGTGAGGCCAAGTGCACCTACGGGACGGGGGCCTTTATATTGATGAACACCGGGGCCACACCCGTGGCGAGTCAGCACGGCTTGTTGACCACCGTGGCCTGGCGAATCGCCGGAGAGACTTGCTATGCGCTCGAAGGCAGTGCATTTATAGCCGGGGCTGCGGTCCAATGGCTTCGAGACGGCCTGGGGATCATCGACAGCGCTGAGGAGATCGAGGCGCTGGCGGCATCTGTGCCTGATGCTGGGGGGCTCGTGTTTGTGCCAGCGCTCGCGGGCTTGGGCGCTCCCCACTGGCGGCCCGATGCCCGTGGAATGTTGAGTGGCATCACCGGTGGTACCACCCGCGCCCATATTGCCCGCGCGGTCCTCGAGGGTGTGGCCTTGCAGATCGCAGATATTTTAAAGGCCATGGAGGCAGATGCCGGCGACCGCTTGGCTTTGCTTAAAGTCGATGGTGGCGCTGCTCGAAACAACCTGCTGATGCAGTTTCAGTGCGACATCCTCAAGACCTCGACGGTGCGGCCCACGGTGCTCGAAACCACCGGGCTGGGGGCGGCTTTTCTTGCGGGCTTGGCGGTCGGATTTTGGGACAGCATGGATTGTCTTCGCCAAGCTTGGGTTGAAGATTCGACATTCTTTCCCGATATGCGGGATGATGTAGTGGCGGGTCACCTCCGCGCTTGGGAAAAGGCTGTCGCCAAAGCCTGAACGCAAAAGGCGACTTTGTGGAGGCAAGAGGCTGTGATCAAGGTGGCAGATATCGCAGAGATGATGGACGCGGTGGAGCTAATTCCGCTGTTTCCGCTCCCGGGTTCGGTGTTCATTCCCCACACGATGTTGCCTTTGCATGTTTTTGAGCCTCGATACCGGGACATGGTGGACGACGCGATGGGAGGCAGTGGCTATGTGGCCGTTCCGCGGCTCCAGCCAGGATGGGAGCGGGCCTATAATGGTCGACCACCGGTCTTTAAGGTGGCCGGCTTCGGAAAGATTGTCCGCTATGAGCCCTTGGCCGATGGTCGGGCGAATATCGTCATTTTGGGCTTGGGCCGGCTTTCCATCCGAGAAGAAATAGAACGCGAGACCCTGTATCGGGTGGCTGAGGCGGATCTCTTGGGCGATGAGATGGCCGATGGAGATGCCAAGGGGCTACAGGGTGCAGTACGGAGATTACGGCTGATGTTGGCCCAAATTGCCGGCGGTCGGCCGCAACTTGCCGAGCGGGTCGAGCCACTTTTGAGTCAACAGATGGCCCTCGTGCCATTTGTAAACGCAGTGGCCCACCTGGTGCTGCCCGACGTGGACGCCCGCCAAGATTTTCTCGAGATCGACGCGGTGGAAAAGCGGATTGATGTGGTCGAAACATTGCTCGCAGGTGCGCTCACCCAAGCGGTGGCTTACGCCTGAGGCTTTCGTGGCAATGTGGGAGACGAAGGACATGGATAAGCTGAACACCGAAGGCTTGTTGTCAGTGAAGGCAATTTGGCGGGTGGCTTTTGAGGGCGCCAAGCGCGGCTGGCTGGGCATCCTCGCCTACACAGCCTTGTACGTGGTGGCCAGTTTGGCCTCAGAGGGCTTTAGCGATCTCGTATCTGCACCCCTCGATGCCTTTATCGCCGGGCCCTTGAAGTTGCTTGGCGCTGTTCAGGTGCCCGTGGTCTTGGATCTGGTGAGCGACCTGCTTATCAGCACCCTTATTTACCCGGTCACCGCCATTCCATTGAGTTTTGCCACCGTGGGTGCGACCAAGATCAGCCTAGATATCATCCGGGGTAAACCCTTTTCGTGGGCTCGGCTGCTCAGGCCGGGCATAAGCGAGTGGATGTTCACCTTGGGCGCGATGGTGATGGTTTACTATCTGACGATTTTCAGTTTTATGCTGCTTATCGTCCCCGGTTTGTACTTTATGCTCGCGGCACCCATGACGATTTATGTGGTGGTCGACCAGCAGACTGACCCGTTCACGGCCTTGTGGGAGAGCTTCCGCCTGATGAAAGGTGAGAAGACCTTTTTGGGCTATGTTTATCTGTCCAGCTCATTGGCTGCGATAGCAGGAATTTTGGCCTGCGTGGTGGGAATCATCCCGGCCTATTTTGTGATCACCTTACTCAGTGTGGTGTTTTACGAGGGACTGATCGCTCGGAAGGGCATCCTTGAGGCTCAACCAAACATCGAGAGTTGATGGGTGGGCGGTTGGTATGCACGGGGTGCGCCAGGGATGGGCTCGCCTTTGAGCCAACCATCGATCATGCTCAGAATGTAGTTTTTGTCTTCTTGTGAATCCACATAATGAATCTCTGAGGTGTCGATCACATAGACTGGGGCAGCCTTGTATCGGGCCCACAAGGCGTAGTAGCGCTCCCGTAAGGAGTCGAGGTACTCCGCCTCGATGACACTCTCCCCTTCGCGGTTTCGTTTGGCGATGCGGCCGCGGACGACCTCGGTCGGAGAGTCCAGAAAGATCACAAAGTCAGGGGTCTCGATCGCGCCTTGGAGCAGTCCGCTAAACCGGTCATAAAGATCCATCTCGTGACCGACCAAGGTCTCTTCGGCGAAGAGACGGTCTTTTTCCCAGAGATAGTCGCTGATGATCAAGTCGGAGAAGAGGTCGAGCTGACGCAGGTTCATTTGTTGAGAAAAGCGGCTGGCCAAGTAGTACATTTGGGCGGGAAAGGCGAAACGTTCTGGGTCGGCGTAAAAAGAGGCCAAGAATGGATTGTCATCGCAAGGCTCGAGCACCAATCGTGCCTTGCGTTCATTCTCGAGAAGCCGACATAAGGAGGTCTTTCCGACCCCAATCAGTCCCTCAATGGCAACAAATTTGGCCACTACAGTCCTCCGGTGTCTTCAACGCCGGTGTCTTCAACGCCTGTGTCATCAGACCCCTCATCAAGGTCGATGCTCGCATCGGCAGCCACCGGGGTGCAAACTGTGGCGTCTTCGGGCTTGGCGCTTTCGTAAATCGTGGCACAAGCACTCGTGTCAGTCACATTGCTTTGCCACGAAAAGTTGATGAAGCGCTCTGCGTTATCGTCGATCAATACCAGGGCCAGGCCTTCTTCTTCCGATGCGATCGAAAGGCCGTATGTGACGACCTCGTCGCTGCAGTCTCCCAAGCTGCCCACGATGATCTCGTAGGTGGCCGGCCCAGATGTGACCTCAGCTGCGGGGCACTCATAGGTTGGGGGTGGGTTTGTGCAAGCGAAACCGTCGTCTGCATAAGTATCCACGCATCCGGTGGCTGAATTGTTGACGATGATAAAGGGGTCAAAACTCGGTGCGTCGGCGACGGTGTCCACGGTGATGGTGAATGCGTCGGAGGAGGATGTGGTGACCTCCCAGATATCGACCTGAATTCCGTCACAAGGGATGGTCTGCTCGACAGACTCACCGCCCGCCGCGGCCACAGAGGTGTCGATCAGCTCAGCACCGCAGGTGTCCACATGCGCCTCCCCTTCGTTGGTCGCGCTCACATTTTCGACATGAAATGTCCAAGCGACTTCATTGCCATCTCGGCTAAAACTCGAGTCGAACTCGGCCTCGTCATGGTGGGCTGTGAACCAGTATGGACCGTCAAAATTACCGTAATCTGGGTGGTAGTAGCTGTAGCCAACCGACAGTGCGTTGTAGATTTGATAGTCGAGGCCTGTGCTATTTGTGACCCAGCGGACATCGGCGTGGCTGATGATGAAGTCATCAAAGGTAGTGTCTGCCACAAAGGACAAGCGTGGGTCGAGGTGGCAGTCGGCCGTCGAGTCGCCAGCATTTTCAATATTTCCGATCACCCGAAAGGCGAAATCGCAGCCATCGCATTCGCCCACATAGGCTGGCCCCGCGAAGCCCACGAGCGCATCGCATAAAGTGGAGCCGTTGAGGGTGCTTTGGTAATCGACGGCACCATCAACTTCCCAGCCTAAATATGTGCTGGGACCGCCATCAGCGTCGGCGTCGGCATCGGTGTCAGTGTCAGCGTCGGCATCAGGGATGCCGTCGGGCTTCCATCCTGAATCGTCAGCATCTGCGAAAGCATCGTCGAAGCCGGTGTCAGTGGACTTTGGTGTGTCGCCACAGGCCAAGACGAAAGCCGCGAAAAAAAGTGCTTGGCGGGACATAGACTGGCTCCGAGTTGTGTAGGCGCTTGTTTATAGCATTCTGCTGGTGTTCCTGCCCTGGGTTAGCCATGGTCCTATGAAAGCTGTCTTCTTTATGGCTGTGGGCTTGTTTGCTTGGATGGGTTGTGGAGGCTCGCCCAGCACCTCTCCCCAGGCGCCCCAGGTTGTCAGCCCGCGTTCGCAGCCTGATATGCTGTTGGTGGTGCTCGATACTGTCCGTCCAGACATGCTTTCGGCCTATGGGTACAAAGACCCGACCTCGCCACAATTCGATGCAGTGGCGGCCGCAGGGGTGGTTTTTGAGGATGTGACTGCCCCTGGCTCGTGGACTTGGCCCAGTCATGCGTCGTTGTTTACCGGTGTGGGGCCTTGGGTGCACGGTGCCCATGCCTCGATCAACAAAGAGGGTGTTGGGTTGAGCGGTGGACATTGGGGCTTGCTTGGCATGCGCAAAGACCTACCCACCCTTGCTGAGCGCTTATCGGCAGCGGGCTATCGGACGGTCAGCTTGGCCTCGAATCGGTTTTTGGACCCCAAAATGGGGCTGACGCGTGGTTTTGAGACCGCCGAAAACCTCCACGATGCCGCTTTGGCCAAACGGGCCGTCAGACTTTTGGCTGAGCCCGACGATCGCCCTTTGTTTTTGTTCATCAATATTCTGTTGGCCCATGCACCGTGGGAGGTCTACCCAGCGCCGTGGTCGATGGCCCACAAGACGCGCTTGGCATCGGTCGAAAGTGCGCCGGACTGGGCAGATGGCTTTTTGATGGACGGCAAGTCTGGAATCGATTTTTATGAAACGCCTCCCGGCGGGCGCATGGGTGGGTTTCGCATGTTGATGAGCGGGCAATTGCAGATCCCTGCCGCCGATATGCCGATGATCGTCGACTTGTACACAGGTGGCATCACCGCAGCAGATTTTTTGCTCAACCGAATCTTGAGCGCTTGGAATGAAGACCGCGGCGATGGGGTGGTGGTCGTGACCTCCGACCACGGTGAATACCTCGGTGAGCACGGCATGTGGGAGCATGGAAAGACGGTTTTCAGCGAAGTGACGGCGGTGCCCCTCGTGATCGCTGCACCCGGACGTTTGCCCAAAGGTGTGCGGGTGGCGACGCCGGTTCAGCTGCAAGATGTATACGACACCATTTTGGATTTCGCCAAAGTCGATGTGCCCACGCCCAATTCGCTTTTAGCGGTGATCGACGGGGCCAAACGTGCAGGTCCAATACAAGCCAAGGCCTGGGCCTCGCGGCCTTGGAAGGACAGCCTTGGAGGCCTCTTTTCTCATGATTGGTCCTTGTATCGTCAGGGTGAAGACGCGCTGGTGTTTTCATCGGCTGGCGAAAAAATGCTCTTTGATCTATCCGCTGACCCGGCCATGACCACCGACCTCGCCGCGCTTCATCCGGACAAGGTGGCGGCCCTGTGGGCGTTGGCCGAGTCCGCTTTTGAGGAAGGCGATTCGGCCGGCACCGAGCCCGAGATGTCTGCGGAGTTGATCGCGGAGTTGAGAGCGCTTGGGTACTTGGACTAGTCCCGGTCTGCCGATGGCTCGAGTTGTCGAAACAGCCAGTGCAAAAACCGGAAGGGCCACACCCCTTCAGCCTCACTAAAGCGGACGACCAACCGGCCCGCACCGCCATCGGGTTGACCGGGTATCGGGGCCAGGCTGAATCGGTCATTGTCTTTGGAGACCATCGCGACGATGCGCGCTCTGGGGATGGGTGAGGCATCATCAAAGTCCAAGTCCACCCGAATTTTTTTCCAGCGGATATGGGAGATGCCAAGCTTGCGGGCCCGCACCTTCGCCTCAGCAGCCCAGCCCAGGTTCAGCACTTCTGGTGGGGGTTCTCCAAAACGGTCTTCCCATTCAGAAAGGACCGCCCTGACCGCGGCTGTACTTCGCGAAGATGCGAGCAGTCGGTAGGCGCCCAAGCGGTCGTTGAGTTCTGGCATCCACGAGTCGGGGATGAGCATGGGGACTGCGACCTCGATTTCTGGGTTGAGGCGCTTGGTTTGCATATCGCCTCGAGCGGTGGCGATGGCCTCTTCGAGCAGCTCAATATAGGTGTCGAA
>DBIS01000241.1 GCA_002296975.1 Deltaproteobacteria bacterium UBA796
AGCCCACCCGACACAGAGGATACCGGCCTAGCAAGACCGTCCGATCCTGAAGCTGCCGATGACGCCGATGGAGCGGAGGGTGCAGATGCGGAAGAGGTGCCTGGAGCGCCGACCGAGCTCAAGGAGATTTCTGCGACAGAGGCAGCGCGAATGTTTGACGCGGTTAAAGAGGGTGACCCGCGTGTGGTGATCGACCCGGGCAGCCGGGGCGGAGGTGAGTGGTGATTCTCGCGTTGCTACCCATCGCACTCGCTGCTGAGCTGTCTCTGCACATTGACACCAAAACCTTGGTGGTCGGTCAATCTGTACCGGTCAAGGTGGCCGTGATCAACGGCGGGTCTTTCGGGGTTCCGGTGTTGCCGGTGGGCAAGGGTTTGCTGGCGCAATTTCAAGGCCAGTCCAGTCAGCATGTGATCGTAAATTTCGAGTCCACGCGCATCACGGAATATAATTTCCAGTTGGCCGCCACAGCCGAGGGCAGATGGAGTCTCGGTCCAGTAGATCTCGTTGTTGATGGCAAACGGCTGCACGCCCCGGCTGTGACCATCGATGTGGGGGCACCACCGATAGACCAAGGCGGTGAGCCTGTGGTGGCTACAATTTCCGATGAAACCCCGGTTTTGGGCCAGGTGGTGGTGTATCGCTTCCAGTTTCAGTACGACAAGCCGCTGGTCAATGCCCGTTGGACCCGTCCAGAATTTCCGGGCTTCATACCCGAGGTGAACGCCGAGCCCGTGCAGCGTGAGTACCAGTTGATGCAAGACGGGGTGGCGACCACCATTCAGACCATTGAGGTGCCGTTGGTGGCCGCAGGAACCGGTGTGCAGACCATTCAACCCGCTCAGTTGACCGCCCAGTTTCGGGCAAAAAACCGTCGTCGTCGCCGCTCCGTCGATGATTTGTTTGGAAACTCACCCTTTGGGTTGCGGGGCAGCACCGAGACGCGCACCTTGTCGACGCAGCCGGTTTCGGTGAGCATTGGGGCTTTGCCCATCTTGGGGCAGCCGGCCCGTTACAGCGGGCTTGTGGGTCAGTTCAAAGCCAAGCTTCGGGCCTCCACCACGCAGGTCAAACTGGGTGATAGCGTGACCCTCGAGTATATCTTGGTGGGCGATGGCACCCTCGCTGGCTTTAAGCTTCCTCCACCGGCCGAGACGGCTGGTTTCCGGGTGTACGATGACGCGCCAGAGATTCGCACCCAGTTGTTGGATGGTCGCTTTCGCAGCCAGTTGACCGTGCGCCGGGCGGTCGTGCCAGAGCGCGAGGGCATCTTGGTGGTGCCCCCGATCGTTGTGAGCACCTATGACACCGAGGCTGAGCAGTATGTTGTCGTCTCCACCGGGGCCGTAGAGTTGACCGTTGTGCCTGGCGAAGAAGGTGGTGGTGTCGTGTCGAGCTATGGCCAAATTCAGGGTGATAGTCGCGAGGCTGTCGCTGCTATCGATCAAGATATTTTGCCCGTTATTGCTCCCGGTGGTGTGAGGGATCGCACATTGAAGGGGGCCACGGTTATCCTGAGCAGTGCGGTGGCCCTGCCTGGGATGGTATGGGGTTTGTTGACGATGTTTGGGTGGTTGCGTTCGCGGCGGCCGGCCCCACTCGCTGTGTTGAAGGCACGACTGGCTGATTTGCCCTCAGCGCCTGATCAGCGCTTGGCAAGCCTGGAGTCTATTTTTCGGGGGACGGTGGCCGAGCTTCTGGGGGTGGCTGTTCATGGCCTAAATGGCCAGCAGGTTGAAGGCTTGTCCAGTGAGGCGGCGTCGCTGTACGCGGACTTCGAACGGGCTCGGTATGGTGGCGGGGCCGTCGCCGACCTTGAGGCAAGGGTCAACGGCTTTGTGCGGGGGGCCCGATGATTGCGTTGTTTATGTTGATGATTGGCTGTGGAACTGCGGGCGATTCATCGTTTCACGAGGGCCTTAGCGCCATTCGTTCGGGTGACGCCACGGTCGCACTCGCCGGATTTCAACAGTCTCTCGCCGAGGGGGGGCGCGACGGCGCCGTTTATCATGGTTTGGGCAACGCGCTTTATCGGTTGGGGCATCACGGTGAGGCTGCCGCCGCCTGGCGCCGGGGTTTGGCTCTTTCACCCCGTAATGGAGACATCGCCGCCAATCTCGACTTTGTCCGCAAGCGCTTCAAGGACAAGTTGGAACCCCCATCCACCCACCGGAGCGCCTTTTTTTGGCAGTCCTTTTTATCGCCTTTAGAGGGCGCCATTTTGGCGGCGACGGCCATCGCATTCGGTTTGTGGATGGCTGTGTGGGGGCGATTGAGGGTGTTGCGCGGCCTCAATGGTCTTGGGGCGAACGCGGTGCTGTTGGCTGTGGCTTCTGTGGTGATTGGTTGTGTGCTTGCATTGGCTGCCCTCGACACCGTTGCTCAACGGGCCGGTGGTGTGGTGACGGTGGCCGAGGTCGAGGTTCGCTCTGCTCTGGGTCCGTCTGGCTTGTCCTTGTTTGTCCTTCATGAAGGGGCAGAGGTGCGAATAGAGGATCAAAGTCAGACCCATATTTTGTTGTCTTTGTCCGATGGCCGCAAAGGCTGGGTGAATGGGTCTGCGCTTCGGACGACCAATCCCGCACATCCCTTTGTCTTTACCGAACGATGAAGACTGTTAGTCCAAACTTGGAGAGATCTATGCGCAAACCGACCTTATTTATCGCCTTGGCCTGTTCTGTGGTCATGTCCTTTGGCTTCAACCTGTCCAAGAAAATCGGCAAACTCGAAGGTGAGGAGTACCAACACTTTATGGCCTTGCGGGTCTATATGGACCCACCGAACGCCCGAGGTGAGCGCGGCAAAGATGACCGCAAAGCCTTTTTCAAGCTCAAGACCCGGCCAGAGCGGGACGAATGGCTGAAAGAGAAGGGTTTATGGGAGCGCTTTTACAAATACGAGCCGCATATCCGTCAAAAAATCTCTGAGGGTGATGTGCAGATCGGTTGGGACAAGCACATGGTGTACATGGCTTGGGGGCGGCCGTACAAGCGCCAAAAAGTCGCTGGCCGGAACGCGTATCGCTCGGAGCGTTTCACCTATCGTTTTGAGGTTCGAAAAGACGGGGCTCATCAGGTGTGGGTTCGAAATTCAACAGACACCTACCAAGCTCAAAAGCTCTACATCAAAGAGTTGATTGTTGATGACGATAAGGTCGCCGATATCCGGTCTCGCGATGCCAAATGGTAGCGGTGTACAGCGGTTATCGCTTGACTGAATGCTAAATTAGGCACACACTGTATGGTGTGGTCGGTCCTCTGTTTGACCATGTGTGGGGTGAAATGAAAGTCGCGCTGATCAGTCCCTATCCGGACATCACCAACTACGGGCTTCGTACGCTTTCGGCTGTGTTGCGGGCTGCGGGCCACGAGACTGTGGTGATATGCATGCCGGATTTTGCCGGCGACGGTGAGAGTGCGCACACCAAAATGTCAGAGGAGCGCTATTCGGCCGTGGCCATCGATGGCATGCTCTCTGTGATCGCCGATGTTGATTTGGTCGGCATCACCTTGATGACCCACTATTTCGATTCTGCCAAGCAGCTCACCCGCGCGATTCACACCACCTTGGGTGTGCCGGTGATTTGGGGCGGTTTTCATCCGTCCGTGCGCCCTGATGAGTGCATTCATCATTGTGATTTTGTGGCGGTTGGCGACGCTGAGGACCTCATCTTGCGCCTTGTCGACAAGCTCGAGGCTGGCGAGAGCGATGCGCTTCACGACATAAAGTCCTTAATTTGGAAGCGCGGCCAGGAGGTCATCCGAAATCCGGTCGGATCATTGGAGCAAGACCTCGACGCTTACCCCATCCCAGACTTTTCGAACGATGACCACCACGTGCTTTTCGAGGGTGAGCTCTTGCCGGTCACCCGCGACCTGCTGCGTCGGTATCTCCATAATGGCACCGTCTCTCGCATGTTTGGCCGCACCGGCTACCAGACGATGACCGGCCGCGGCTGCCCACATGCGTGCACCTACTGTGGCAACTCTTTTTATCGCGACCTGTACAAGCGTCAACGCTATGTGCGGTACCGCTCGGTCGAGCACGTGATCACAGAGCTTGAGACCGTCAAAAGAGACAACCCCTTCATCGACTTCATTTGGTTTTCTGACGACTCCTTTTTTGGGAGGCCATTGCCTGATTTGCTGGACTTTGCCCGCGAGTACAAGGAGCGAATCGGCGACCCGTTTTATGTTTTGGGCTCTCCGGGAACGATCACCGAAGAAAAGTACGAAGCCTTGGTGGATGCAGGTTTGCTTTGCATTCAGATGGGCATCGAGCATGGAAGCCCCAGGCTTCAAAAGATGTTCAAGCGCTCAACCATGGGCAATGACAAGATTTTGAAGTCGGCGGAGGTGATCTCCAAGTTCGCAGATCGCACGGCGCCGCCTCAATACGATGTGATCTACGATCTGGCTTATGAGACCATCGACGATAAGTTGGCGACACTGAGGCTGATTTCAGACCTGCCAAAGCCCTATCGCTTGCAGGTGTTTTCGGTGATTTATTATCCAGGAACATCCCTTCATACGATCGCTGCACGGGATGGCCTGGTCAACGATGAAAAAGCCGAAATTTACGATCGGATGTTTTTCGAGCGTCACGACAGCTACACCAACACCTTGCTCTTTTTGGCAAGGTCTGGTCGATTTCCGCACCCATTGCTCAAGGCTTTGATCGATGAGCGGGTCGTGAAAGTTGCCACCAGTGACTATCTTGCCCCCGCTGGTGAATTGGCCAAGCGCACATTCAATGTGCTGCGCAAGGTCATGCGAAATCCGGCTGTGGAGCGCGCTCGGGCATTGGGTACCCTCGATAAATTGGGGCTGTTTGAAGCCCGTTTAGAGGGGATGACGGGAGCGGACGCAGGTGCGGCCGCACCCTCGGCGGCCAAGTGAGAACACCGGCGTTGGCTCAGAAGGTCACGCCCATCCTCATCGGTAACGCCCTCGACTCAGACGCCGCGGATGTGGTGGCCTTATACCGGAGAACCTTGGAGGAGGGGGCCTGGTTTATCACCTACCCCGACGAATTTCGGGGGACGGAGCAGTGGCAGGCCAAGATTATTCGCGAGTGGAATACTGAGACCAACAGTCGATTTATGGTGGCGCGGGTGGATGGGCAGATCGTCGGCGCGATTTCCATCACGGGCGGCAATAAGGAGCGGACCCATCATGTGGGGAATATCGAGGTTTTCGTAGCCCAAGATGTCCGTGGTCGTGGTGTGGGCCGGGCCTTGATGGCGGCGGCCATCTTGTGGGCGCAAAGCAATCCGATTCTTCGAAAGTTGGGCTTGCATGTGTTTGAGGACAACACGCGAGCGGTCGCTTTGTACCAGCAGCTGGGCTTTGTGGTTGAAGGCCGCTTGGAGGCCGAGTTTCAAGAGATAGATGGCAGCTTTAGGAACGATTTGGTGATGGCGCTGCGGGTTTAAGGTCGCTTGGGTGTCTCATCGTTGGTTCTTCAGTCGAGACAAAGCCCACTTTAAAGGCCTGGTTTGTGCCAAATCGCTCGCTATCGTTGGGCGATCGCTTTGGCCAAGTTTTCTAACATCCGGCCGAGCCCTGAATCTAAGGCCGCTGAGAGGCCCGAGGAGTTGACGAAGCCGCCGAGGGCGCCGCCTGGTGAGTAGTCCATCCGAAGGGTGACCATGGTGTTGGTCGAGGGCTTCATGGTGCGAAGGCTATAGTTGATCTGGCCTTTGGTGCGCTTTCCGGTGGTATCCACCAACACCCGTCGCCCGCCGTGGCTGTCGTCTTTGGCCTTGAAACGGTAGCCCAGGGTGCGCTTGCGTCCTGGGGTGCTCAGGCTCAATTCGTATACGCCGCCGCCCCCTGACACGGCATCGAACGCGCCTTCGACCACCGCGTCATGATTTTTGGGATCGCCCAGCCATTCAAAGACGTCGTCGCGTCGAATGCCGGTGAGAAGGATATCTTTGGTGATGATTGCCATGAGCCAAGCCTAACACGCCCCATTTTCGTAAACCCGTTTTCTCTGGAGTCCGTTAGTCCTTCAAATGACTGCACTCATCCCATATTTTCAGATTCCGATTCTTGAATGGGGCCCGGTTGTGCTCGATTCGTGGACCGCTCTTGTGTTGTTCGGTTTTGTGATCGGCCTCGAAATCACCCGCGCCCGTGCGATCCGCCTGGGGCTTGAGGTCAAAGACATTGTTGATGGGGCGGTGGTCACGGTGGCGATGGGCTTTTTTATTGGCCACGTGGTTCATGTGGTGGCTTACAACCCTCAGCAGCTCAGCGACGACGGAATTATGGCCATTCTACGGGTCTGGGCCGGATTTTCATCCACTGGCGGGTTTATTGGGGCCGTGATGGGGAGCGTGCTGTTTTATCGCTTCATACGAAAGCGCGATTATTGGATTCACGCGGACACCATCATGTTTGGCTTCCCGTTTGCTTGGGTTTTTGGGCGCTTGGGTTGCTTCTCCGCTCACGATCACATCGGTCGGACCTCCGACTTTTGGCTTGCGGTGCAGTTTCCGGGCGGTTCTCGTCATGATTTGGGCCTGTATGAGGCACTTTGGACTGTCGGCATTGCCGGGTTGTTTTATTTTTGGCGGAATAAGCCAGTGAAGCCCGGCTTTTTTCTCGCGCTGTTTTCGGCCACATATGCGCCCATTCGTTTTGGGATGGACTTTCTGCGCAATGAGGACATGAGCGGTGCGGATGTGCGCTGGTTTGGACTCACCCCGGCGCAGTACGGCATGGTGATTTTGGGTATCGTGGGCGTGGTATTGCTCAAAAAAACATGGGTCGCTGAGTCAGCAGAAGAATAGGCACTCAGCTTGAGCGCCATTCGGCTTCACGGCGGTACAATGTCCGAATAGTGGTGCCGAGTTGGTTTGCAGTCTGTTGCCGGTCGCCGCCGCATTTTTTGAGGGTGGCCTCAATCATTCTGCGTTCGATGGTTTTGAGTGGGGTGCCCACAGCAAAGCTTAGGCGGTCGGGTGCCCGGCGAGCCCGGGCGATGTCGGCGTTGAGATCGTTGACGCCGATCACGTCGGCCTGTGCGAGCACAACAGCCCGTTCGAGGGTGTTTTCCAGCTCTCGAATATTGCCGGGCCAGTGGTAGGCCTCCAAGGCGGCGAGTGCGCCGTTGGTGACCCCGGTGACCACCCGGTTGTGTCGGATGGCAAAACGGTCCACGAAATGCCGTGCGAGCAATGAAATATCCTCCACCCGTTCCCGAAGCGGCGGGATGTGGATTTGGATGACATTGAGTCGATAGTAGAGGTCCTGTCTGAGTTTTCCCGAGTTGACCGCGGCCAATGGGTCTACATTGGTGGCCGTGATTAGGCGTGTGTTGGCGTGCAAGGTCTCGGTGCCCCCGAGGCGTTCGTAGCTGCCATCTTGGAGCACCCGCAGGAGCTTTGCCTGGGTGGCGATCGGCAGCTCGGTGACCTCATCTAAAAATAATGAGCCACGGTCGGCAAGGTCAAAACGACCTGGTTTTCTGGATTTCGCGTCGGTAAAGGCGCCGGCCTCGTATCCGAATAGTTCACTTTCTAGCAGGTTTTCTGGTAATGCTGAGCAGTTTACCTCGACCATTGCCTCGGCCGCACGGGGTGAGTGTGCATGCAACCAACGGGCAATCACACCCTTGCCGGTACCGCTTTCGCCGGTGATCAGCACGGTAGCGTGGGAGTCGGCCACCTGGCGGGCTTCGGTCAAGACCGCGTTCATGGCCGTGCTCGTCGCCACTATTGGGGTGGCTGTGGCCTGGCCGAGTTGTGCTTTAAGGCTTCGGTTTTCGGTGATCAGGGCACGTTTTTCGACGGCACGGGTGACGGTTCGGACAATATCGGCTCGGCGCAAAGGCTTGGTGATAAAGTCGGCGGCCCCGAACTTCATGGCGTCCACCGCATTTTCGACGGTGCCAAAAGCGGTCATGACGATCACTTCTAGGTCGCCGTCGAGGGTTTTCGCAGCTTTGAGCAAGCCCATTCCATCCAAGCCCGGCATCTTTAAATCCGTGAGCAAGACGGTCGGTTGAGCGCTGCGAATCATCTTGAGGGCTGCACGACCATCTGCGGCCTGAAGCACCGTTAAGCCTTCTCTGACTAAAATCCGCTCAAGGGTCAAGCGATTGGCCTGCTCGTCATCGACCACCAAGACGCTGGCTTTGAAGGCTGGGGTGTTGGCTTTCATGAAGGCTCCGACATTCTGTCACTAGAGACAAAATGTCATAACCATCGAGAGGCGTCAAGCCTTGGTGGGGATCCAAATCACAAAACGTGCACCTTGTCGATGGGTGTCATCAAGGTGCAAACCCCCACCGATCTCCTCGAGTTCCTGGCGGCTGATGGCCAAACCCAGCCCGGTACCTCTGGATTTCGTGCTGAAAAATGGATCGAAGGCTTGGGTCAGTTGAGCACCGGAAAGGCCTGGGCCGTCGTCGGTGAGGGTGATTTCCAAGCCCTGTCGGGCCGTCTTTATCTGAATAGCGACACCATTGGCACCGGCCTCGGCCGCATTCCGCAACAGGTTTCTAACGGCGCGAGTGATGGCGTCGGCGTCGATGTTGACGGGGCTATCGTCGACGGGTCCAAAGACCTCAACCATCAAGGCGCTTTGTGCCAATGCTGCGGCTTCGGCTTTGACAATCCCCCGGACCAGGACGCTGGGGGTGTGCTTTTGGCGTTCAGGTACCCGCTTTTTCGAGAGGTGCAGATAACGTTCGGTGAGCCGCTCCAGACGCCGAATTTCCTCGGTGATGGTGGTGAGCATTGCCGTCGCCTCTGAGCCTTCCACCTCGTCCATCAACATTTCAGCGTTAAGGCTCATGGCGTTGAGGGGGTTTCTGACCTCATGGGTGATTTGCGCCAGCATTTGCCCCACCAAGGCCAATCGCTCGCTGCGTTGAAGGCGGGTCCGTACGGCCTCCGCCTCGGTCACATCTGCGGCGACGATGAGCGTTCCAGCCTGAGCAAAGCGCACCACGGTCACCGAAAACAAGCGTTGATCTACGGCGATGCCTTCATGATGCCCGAGACCCAGGGCTGCCATCCAGTCTGGAACAGCATGTTGGTCTGTGAGTCCCCACAGCCGTGTGGCGGCGTGGTTCAGCATCAAGATTTGGTCGCCATCAAGGACCACCAACCCTGCGGTGATGGTGTCGATCACTTGGCGCAGCCGTGCTTGAAGCTCGTCCAGACTTTGGGCGCGGTCCATCAAACTCTGGTCTCGCTCCGCCACAGCTGCAGACATGGTGTTGAACTCCTTGGCCAACAGCCCCATCTCGTCCTGAGACTGGAGGGTCACCGAGCCTGTGAGGTCTCCGGCGGCCACTTTTTGGACCTGGGTGATCAAGGTCGAAATGGGCCGCAGCGCCCGCAAAGCCACGAGGGCAAGCAGTGCTGAGAGCATGACAGAGACGATGCCCAAGGTGATGGAGACGGCCATGGCCCTGCGCTGTGAGTTCGCCGTGCGCTGGCTGATGCGCTCGATTTGCCCCTCGACAAGTGCTTGGGTGAGTGCTGCCCCAGCTGCCAATGCGCTTCGGCGCCGGTCGAGGTCTGCGAGCAGTCTCAAGGCTTGGTCGGTGTCGCCTGCCTCTTGGGCGATCAGCCAGGTGTTGACCGCAGTTTCGTAGGTCGATGATTGGAGTTCCAACTCCGTGAGTACAACCAAAATGCGCTTGATGACTTCGTGGTCGGACGGATTGTGGAGCCCTGCTTGTGCTGTTTCCGCAGATGCACGACCGGTGGAGACCGCCTCGTGTATGGCCGCGCGGTAAAGCCCTGCGTTTGCACGACGGCCCGCTTGGGTGGCGGCCATGGGGCGTGCGAAGCGGTCGTGATCTCGGTCGAGTTGTGCCACCAACGCACCCAACTCAACCCCCACCTTGGACATGGGTAAAAATCCGGTGTTGACCGCTTGAATTTCGGCGCCGAGGTCGGCCATTTGGCGAATGCCGATCACCAAAGTCGAACTCAGGGCGATCAGTGCACCAAAAAAGGCGGCCAGTATTCGGGTGCGAATGGAGCGCGCGCCCATCTAAGGTTGCACCCGCCGTTGCGCAGTTGTGGGGGTCCACTGTGCGCCTGAAACACGGAGCCCCCGGCCTTCTTCGACATCGACCACCGCGGTGGTGCCCGCTTGTAGGTTGAGCACACCGCGGGCCCAAATGGTCTGGCGGTCCCCAGAGCGCAACTCAACAGTGTGGGGGCCGGCCTTGAGGCCGTCGATGGTGTACAAGGCCTTAAAGTCGATGGGCGCTTGGCTGTCGATAATCACTGAAAAGTGCTGCGCGCTGATCGGTCGAAACACCAGAATGCTCAGTGGGGCATCCGACATCGTGAGGGTGAATGTATCGGCGCGCAATGTATCGCCGCTAAACTGAAGATGAACAGGGCGGTTTTCTAGGACCGTGAGTGTGGTGTCCATGGGGGGCATGCCGTCTTTGGTGATTCGCAACACCGTGTCTCCTGGCGGAAACTCGCCCAAGCTCAACTCGCCCGCTCCTTTGGCACGGGCGATGGTCACTCCCCCGCGCTCTATCGTTAAGGGGGCGTCGGTTTTAAGGCTCACGGTGCCAGCCTGAGCGGCAGGGGCCAGAAACCAAAGGGTGCAAAGTAGGGCAGACAAGGTCATACGGTGCCGTAACCCCCCGGAACAAAGGGTGTTACCGGTCTTTGGTAGACATGGCCCCCATTCATTGCAGCACACTTCCCAATGGCCTTCGGGTGGTGATTCAATCCGACAGCGCCGTGCCCCTCGTCGGGGTCTCGCTCAGCTACGATGTGGGCAGTAGGGTCGAAGGCCGTGGCCAGGCTGGTTTTGCACATCTTTTCGAACACCTGATGTTTCAAGGCTCCGCCCACGTCAATGCGGGTGAATTCGTGCGGCGGGTTCAGGGGTTTGGCGGCACAGTCAACGGTGCCACGGGGGTTGAGCGAACGAACTTTTACCACTCGTTACCGGCCTCTCAGCTGGGTTTGGGCTTGTGGCTAGAAGCCGATCGGATGCGGAGTTTAAGGGTTGAGCAGGACAGCTTTGAGCGTCAACGCATCACCGTACTCGATGAATATCGCGAGCGTGTTGAGCAACGGGCCTATGGGCGCGCCCACGGTCGAATTTCAGAGATGTCCTATTCGAGTTTTGGGTATGGCCATCCGGTCATTGGCTACCGAGAGGACCTCGAGTCGGCCACTTTGGAGTCCGTGGATGCGTTTTATCGCCGGTGGTATCGCCCCGACAACGCTGTGTTGGCGATAGCCGGTGATGTCGATGTGGAAAAAGCCCTGGCCATGGTGACTCAGTATTTTGGCGACATCAGGCCCGGGTCGCCAGGCGATGAACTGGTCTTTGATGACCCCCCGCGGCTGGCCCCAAAACGTGAGAAAATCCAAGACCCGATGGCCCGGCTTCCCGCGGTCTTTTTAAACCATCCAGCGGTGCCTTATGGGCACCCGGACTTTTATGTTTTCGAGGTCTTGGAAACCCTGCTCTTTAAGGGGACATCCAGCCGCTTGCGCCGAGTGCTTCAGCAGTCTGGGGATGTCCTCAGCCTGAAGGGCGGCTACGAGGCGCACCGGGGACCGAGCATCTTCAGTTTCTTTGCGGTCTTGGGGGAAGGCGAAGAAACCGGGGCGGTGGTGGCGGCCTATGAGGCTGTGGTGGAAGCACTGAGCCGTGAGCCTGTGGGTGCCAGAGAGCTTGCGGGGGTGCTCAATCAACTGCGAACCCATCGGGTGTTTTCACAGGAGGCACTGGTTGGGCGGGCTTCGGCGCTGGCCCGCTCGGTCTTATTTCATCGCGACCCTCTATTTGAGGCCGAATATCTTGCCCGTGTGAGCGCTGTGAACGCCGAGGATATTTTGCGAGTGGCGAGTGACGGGTTCGACCCAACTGGCATCGTCGTACTCGAAGTTGTGGCCCAATGAAAGGCTTTCCGAGTCGTGCGCCCGTCGGCCTTGTGCCTAAGGCTTGGGTATGGCCACCGATGGCCATCG
>DBIS01000007.1 GCA_002296975.1 Deltaproteobacteria bacterium UBA796
TTGGTGGTCACCGGACAGGTAGATGTGGGCGTGTTGGGCATGGGCGATACCATCGCCATTACACTCACCGCGGCCGGCGCGAGCGTTTCTGGTGACATCGATTTGGGTATCGACGACGGAAAAATCGCCCTGTCTGTGAGCAACACCGCCATCACCGTGGCCGCTTTCGATCTGCAAACAGATGGTTTTCAGGACATTTTGGAGAGCAATAGATTTAAGGACGCACTGTTGGCCGAGGTTGGTCCCGTGATGTCTGCAGAGGTGTTCGATATGGTATTGCCGCTCATCGAGGGCCATATCAACGGTCTGACCAATCTGGGTGTTCATGAAATGATGGGTGCAGAAATCGACATTCAGCCGGTAGTGTCTGGCTTTGAAGTGTCTGACCATGGGCTCAGCTTTGAGTTTGATGTGAGTGTTGACGCTGGCCTAAACTTGGGCGGCGATATTTTCCAACAGCCGAACACCGCCTCCCTCGATGCTCAGGGTCAGGCCTTTGGTATCTTGGTTTCTGACAATCTGATCAACATCCTGCTGCACTCATTATGGGTCCAGGGTGCCTTTGATACACGCTTTTCGACCGAAGACGACACGCTCACGGTGTTGGCCAACAACCTGTTTGAGTCTACAGAGACCTCCGCGAGCACCACCCTCGCGATGCCCCCAGTCGTGGTGCAAGAGGACGGTGTGGCCGTCATCTCGATCGGTGGCCTGGTCGTCGCCCTCGAGACCCCCGACGGTGAACTTGGGGACATCGCCCATTTTGTTATCGATGGCAGTGCAAATTTGGGCTTGGGCATTGGGGACTGCGAGATTCTCCTGGGGATGGGTGATGTTGTTGCCAACCCCGTCGCACTCGAGACCGATTGGGGCTTATCCAACCCAGAGGCTGCGGCCGAGCTCAATGCCCGGCTACCTGGCGCTGTTATCGGGGCGTTACTCAGTGGCATGACAGTTCCGTTGCCCGATTTGCGCGTTGTTGGGGCCTCCGAGGGTGAAGTCTCCCGTTCAGAAGACGGACTCAGTACATTAATTTTGGTGGATTAATCATGACCGATGAACAGCAAGTACAGATAGAGGCAGCGGTATTCCGGCGCCTTCGTGACCATTTACAAGCCCACACTGAGGTCCAAAATATAGACCTGATGATTTTGGCTGATTTTTGCCGAAATTGCTTGGGTAAATGGTATGCCGCGGCGGCTGAAGATGCGGGGTTGGAGCTTGAAAAATCCAGCGCTCAAGAGGCGGTTTATGGCATGCCTTATGACGAATGGAAGGCCCGACATCAGGTGCCAGCCACAGCGGAACAACGCGATGCATTCGCGGCACGAAAAAAGGGCTAGCGCCTGACCCACATATTGAGGAAACGCCCAGAAATCGGCACGCTCACAGCCTTGTATGTGGCCCGAAAGTCAGATGGAAAGTCTTCGGGTACATCGAGGGTGCGGGCGTGTAAGGTGAAGACCCGATCTTCGGGCAAATACAGGTCCGGATTTTGCTCGAAAACATAGGTTGGATTTGACCTTTCGTGGCCAGCCATTCCGGTTCCTATGCCCCGAATGGGGGTGCGAGCGATGGTGCGGTCGGTAAGGCCCCACATGTCGATTGTACGGCGGTTGGCGTAAAAAGGGATCACGCCAGCTGAGTGGATGGCGATGACTGTCTGGGCTGGGGTGTGGGCGGCAATCCAGTCGCCAACCAGCTTTCGGGCCTCGAGGTTGGCGTGGCGCTCGGCGGCATAGGCTTTCGCGGCGATGAGCCGATGCTGGCCCGCCCAAAGGCCCACGGTGACGGTGCCGAAGACAATCGCCCACCGAATACGGCTTGGCGTGGCGATAATTCGCGAGATGCTGCCCTGAGTGAGGACGGCCATCATCGGCAGTACGGTGATGATAAAGCGGCCGGTGGGTTTAAAGTCACCGCCGATGGCGACCACATAGCTCAGATATAAAACGACGGTTGTGCGGGTGACTGTGGCCTTTTTGTGGGAAGGGCCAAAGAACATGCCGCCTAAAGCGAGTGCCCACAACACGGGATGGCTTTGAATATGTGCCCATAAATAGCCAAGGCCTCGGGGGATAGCGAGGTGTCCGGTCTTGGCATAAAATGTGTTGGGTAAGGGGTCTCCATAGGCCCAAAGGCGCCAGATTGTGAGCAGCAGCAAGCAGCCCACGATTGGGACCGAAGCGAAAAGAGAAGCGCGCAGTTGCTGGATGAGGTGCTGTTGTCGAACTGCCCAAAGGCACAGTCCGAGTTGAACAAATCCCCATACGGCGACACCCTCAGGCCGGGTCAAGCAGGCGAGCACAAAATAGATGCTCGCGGTGTGTTTTTCATCTTTGATGGTGGCGAGGGTGCCGAAGGTGACCAAGGCGGCGAACAAGCTGGTTTCGAGACCTTCCACGCTTTCGAGAATGAACAGGGCGTCGGAGGCCACAAGCAGCGGAGGAACGAGCAGAATGGCTGGGCTGAGATGATGACCGTGGGCGAGTTTGGCGGTCGCGACGATGGTGCCGACCATGGCCAGGAGCCCCATGATGGTCGAGCCAATGACCGGCTCTCCGCCCAAGGCCATCACCCCAGCCAAGAGGAGCGTCCACAGCAGGTTGGTGTAGCCCTCTACCCATTCGCCCACATTGAATACCAGACCGTG
>DBIS01000008.1 GCA_002296975.1 Deltaproteobacteria bacterium UBA796
CGTTGATTGCCGCGCTCCTTCCACCCTTGCATTCCTTGGGCTGGATGTTGAGCGTGCTCCAGCGGGGCCGTGCATCTTTGGAGCGCATCTTTGAGTTGCTCGATGCTCAGGTGTCCACACCAGAAGGCACAACACCCACCCCAATGAACCCCGGTTCTGCGGCGGCCCTTCGCATCGAGGGCTTAAACTTCGCCTACCCCGACGAACCAGAACGCCCGATTTTAGAAAATATTAATCTGGAGGTTCAACCCGGCTCTGTGCTCGGGGTTGTCGGAAAAACAGGTGCAGGAAAGACCACCTTACTGCGGGTATTGGCCCGGCTGTACGACCCTCCAGAAGGGACAGTGTTCGTCGATGAGGTGGACATTACTCATGTCGGGAGGGCCCAATGGCGGAAGCGCTTGGCGATGGCACCGCAGCGGCCTTTTTTGTTCTCTGAAACCATCGGCGCCAACATCGCACTCGGCCTCACGCCAGACCCACAAGACATCACAAATGCTGCGGAACGTGCCGCATTGAACGCTGACCTGGCCGTGCTTCCCAAAGGTATGGAGACACGGGTTGGCCAGCGAGGCATCATGCTATCGGGGGGCCAACGCCAACGGGTGGCCCTGGCCCGCGCCTTGATTCGCACCGCCGACATCGTGTTGCTCGACGATGTGCTTTCTGCGGTCGACCACGCCACCGAGCAGACCTTGGTCCACTCATTGCAAAACACAGGAGACACATCTCCGCCCACCGTGGTCATCGTCTCCAATCGTATCTCTGCCCTGCGCCATGCAGACAATATCGTCGTGCTCGAGGCGGGCCGCATCGTAGACCAAGGCACCCACGATCAGCTGCGCCAACGGTCGGGCCTGTACCGGGACATCTTCGAGGTCCAGTCCACATGAAGCGTGACCTACAATTGATCGCCCGCTTGTGGCCCCATGCCAGGCCCGACGCTTGGGTGTTCATCTTCGCCCTCATCGCGACCCCGCTGATCGCCGCCATGAGTCTCGCCCAGCCGTGGCTGCTCAAGCGCATCATCGACGAGCATGTCATCCCCCAAAAGCTTGACGGCCTCCAAGATTTGGCCCTACTTTACCTCGTCGCTGTGGCGGGAGCATACCTGGTTGAGGCCACCTACACCCTATCGTTATCATGGGGCGGACAGCGCCTAATCCTTCGCCTTCGTACTGCATTATTTAGCCACGCGCTCAGCTTGAAACAGCGGTTTTTCGACCATCAACCCACCGGAAAACTGCTCACACGGCTCACCACAGACCTGGATGCACTCGGCGATGCCCTCAGCGCTGGAATCGTCACGATTGTTCTCGATTTTTTAATGATTATTGGCACCGTGGCTGCCATGCTTTGGTTGGACTGGGAACTGAGCGTCGTGATGCTCACGCTCACCCCCATCTTGCTTGGGGTGTTGGAGTTTTTACGCCGAAGAATGAAGCGGCTCTACCTTTCTATTCGCGATGCCATCGCCAGCATCAACGCCTATTTGGCCGAACGGATTGACGGCGTTGAGATCATTCAGCTCTTTGGCGCAGCTGAAGAAAGTCGCGCTGCCTTTGACGAGACCAACCGAGAATTCCGCGACCTGAGCTCTAAATCGAATGTTTACGATGCCCTTATGTACGCGGTTGTGGACGGTGTCGGCGCCATTTTTATGGCCGTCATCTTAGCCTTGGGTGCAGGTTTGCTGTTTGAGTCCTTTGGTTTGGGAAGCGAACAGGCCAGGAGTGCCGGGCTTTTGGTGGCCTTTATCGATTATATGCAGCGCTTGTTTCGGCCCCTCCGCGACGCGAGTGGAAAGGTCGCTGTGATTCAGCGGGCGGCGGCCTCTTTGACCAAAATCGATGAACTCTTCGCCAACGCAGAACCCGCCGACCCCGGTGAAAAAGACCCAATCGATTTTGAGGGCCACATTCTTATTTCGGACCTTTGGTTTCGATACAGCCCCGATGGCCCTGATGTGCTCAAAGGGGTCAGCTTTGAGGTCAAGCCCGGCGAGGTGGTGGCCATCGTGGGCGCAACAGGATCAGGAAAAACCACGCTCGGTCGACTGATCGATAAATCTTATGAGGGCTACCGGGGCTCAATCAAACTCGATGGCATTGAGATCAGCGAACTAAAAACCGCTGCATTGCGTCAACATGTGTCTGCGGTACGCCAAGACATTCAGCTGTTCAGCGCCTCTTTGAAGTTCAATGTGGACCTCGGAAATGCGCACATCACCCAAACCCACCGCGAGACGGCAACCCATGTGGTGCTCGCAGACGCCTTGGTGGAGCGGATTGGCTGGGATCACCCCCTCCGAGAGCGAGGCGCAGACCTCTCCGTCGGTGAGGGGCAACTGCTGACCTTTGCACGCACGATGGCACACGACCCGACCGTCATAATTCTGGACGAAGCCACGGCATCGGTCGACTCGATGACGGAACAACGGATCCAGTCGGCAATCGAGGCCATCATGGCCAAAAAAACCGCGATCGTGATCGCGCACCGGCTGTCCACGATCCAGCATGCCGATCGCATCTTGGTCATGGACGGTGGCCGAATCGTCGAGCAAGGTCGACACGCCGATTTGGTGGCTAAAAACGGGCACTATGCAGTGCTGGTCCACGCGGGGGAAGCTGCCCGCCAGGGGAAGGACGCCACGGGCAATTGAGCGGAGGTCACACGGTTCGGCTATGCTGGGCGCCAGGAGGCAATGTGCGCTGGATAGGAATCACTTTTTTCTTTGCCTTGGCGTGCAGGCCCAAACCACTGCCAGAGCACCAGATCGATGTGGGTGATGTCGACGCCGATGTGGACACCGACACCGATACCGACACGGATGTCGACACCGACACCGATACCGACACCGATACCGATACCGACGCTGACGCTGATGTTGATGCGGACGCTGACGCCGACACCGATGCGGACGCTGATGAAGGCGTCCCTTGCGATACCACCCCCAGCCACACGCCCATCGACGAATGCGTGACCCTCTCGGTGCCTTGCGACACCGAAACCCCCCTGCGGTCCACCACGAAAAATGGCATGCACATCTACGAAAATGATGCCTACGTCGAGTTTTCCTGCTTTCCGTTTGGCGATGATTATAGCGGCCCAGAACGCATCTTTTCTTTTGAGCATCCGGGTGGCGGCTATGCAGAAATCGAACTCAACGCGCCTTGTGGAGACCTGGACTTGATTGCATTTCAATGGACCGGCTGGCTCGAGGATGATGAGTGTCCAGGCATAGAACATGCCCCGCGTGTGCGCTGTTACGATGAGACCGACGACGATGAAATCACCACCCTGCTGCTCTACGAAAACAACCCCATGGGCTATCTGCTGATCGTCGATGGTCCCACAGGAGGAGGGTCAAACTTTACCCTCGCCGCCACCTGCCCGTAGAATCAGCTGATTCAAAACTGGAGACAACATGAGCACCGTTCACGCCTCGATCACGCTGACCGCAATCGCCCTCACTTTTAGCTGCGGCACCCCAGATAAAGACGACACCGGAAAAAGCGGACCCACGCGAGATGTGGGCGATGACACGGCAGCAGCTGCAGACACCGATGCCGATGCCGATGCCGATGCCGATGCCGATGCCGATGCCGATGGTGGGCCGGGCCTCGACGACACAGGAACTGACGGTGGATATTG
>DBIS01000006.1 GCA_002296975.1 Deltaproteobacteria bacterium UBA796
TCTGTGTCAGCGTCTGTGTCGGCGTCAGCATCGGCATCTGCGTCGGCGTCAGCATCAGCGTCCGCGTCCGCGTCTGCATCAGCGTCAGCGTCGGCATCAGTGCAGTCTGCGCTCAGCCCGGACTCTCCGCAGTCATCTTTGGTGCAGCCCAAAGCCACAGAAATGAGCAAATAAAATAGGATTTTGGTCATCGGTGGCCTCCGTAGCCCTTGAAACTATAGCAGTGTGTGCGCCTTTAAAAGTCGCTCCTCTGTGATTGGCTGCTCAGCCAACCCGACCTCGACTGCGAGCTTGCCGATATTTGTATTCGCCATCGCCACCTGACGGCTCACCGCGGCGATGATTGCCCGCCGGAATGCGCTCGCCGCTGGATCGCCGTCTGCGGCCAATAAGCTCAAGCCCTCGTCGGTGCTCATCTCCAACACCTCGACGGTGCCCTCTGCCTTGAGGGTCGCCGAACGTGTCACGATACCCATCAAGCCAGCATAGCCGACCATCGCCGTGGGCCCGATTCGGGCAATCTCACACAAGCGCCGCTGAGAAAGCCGCCGAGTGACCGAGATTTGCCCACGCCCTAAAATCCAAAATCGGTCAGAGCGCTCGCCCTGACCACACAAATCCAGCCCCTCGTATGTGCGAAAATCAAAGCGACGGGACAGGGCGATCAGTACCGCCTCGTCCACATCGGCCAAGCCGCTGAGGCCAGTTAAAATATGCTGACGTTCATCCATGGTCGAGTACCGGTGCAGTCTCGGTGATCCCGAAGATGGCGTTAAACGCAGCAGTGAGCTTGCCCCGCTCTCGTGAGGCCAACAGGGCTGAAAGTCGGGCGTTGGTCTCTAAAACCCGCCGTTCAAGATGAACCAACACGGCCCGTTCTAGCGCCATTGCCGCTGGTTTGTTCTCGGCAGCCAAGGTTTTGTAGGCTGCATACGGCAACACAGCGACCATGCCCTCCGAGGCACCGACCACATCAGCACCCCGGCTATCGCCACTAAAAAATGCACCCTCGCCCGCGATGTTCCCAGGCTCAAGATGGGCGATCTTGTATCTGTGGCCATCCTCGCGAACAAAAACATTTGCGGTGCCAGCGAGCAGCTCCATCAACGACCGCCCTTCGCCGCCAGCAGCGATCAAGGTTTGTCCACTCGAAAAAGGCCGCACCTCGAAACGAAGCGCCAAATCACGGCGTTGTTCTACCGTCATGTCCGCTAACAATTCGGAGCGGGTGAGGGTCTCGATGATATCAGGTTGTACAGGCATTTGATTGCCTAACAACATTGACCCTTGACGCGCGACGCTTCGGTACAAAGCTTGTTGTTGACGGCCGGGGGCGGGTTTCTGAGGGAACCCGCCGACCGGCTTTTCTATTGGGGAGTGTCTGTCGTTTTGACCGGATGACCCGCCGGGGCCGCCCCACCCGTCACACCGATACGCTCGCCTACATCCTCGACGATCAAGTACACAGCGGGCACCAAAAGCAGCACGATAAAGGTCGCAAACAACACCCCAAAGCCCAGGCTGATGGCCATCGGAATCAAGAACCTCGCTTGCATAGAGGTCTCAAAGATCATCGGGGCCAAGCCAAAAAAGGTGGTGAGGGAGGTGAGCATGATCGGTCGAAAACGCTTGGTGCCAGCCAGTTGAATCGCGGACAAAGCGCTGTGACCTTCGGCCCTGTAGCGGTTGGCGGCATCGACCAAGACCAGTGAGTCGTTCACCACCACTCCAGACAAGGCGATGATGCCGAACATGCTGATGACGTTCAAGTTGTAGCCCATCACGATGTGCCCAAAAACAGCCCCGACGATGCCAAAGGGGATCGCAGACATGATGATCAGCGGCTGCAAATAGCTGCGGAAGGGGATGGCCAGGAGCGCGTAGATGGCGATGAGCGCGATGCTATAGTTTTTACCCAAGCTCGAGAATGTCTCCGCTTGTTCTCGCTGCTCGCCCGAATACTCAATCTCTAGACCGGGGTATTTTTGGAGCATGATTGGGATGTCGCTGGCGTTGACGGCGGCCTTCACCTGCTGAGGGGAGGCCACACCTGGGCTCAGTTGGGCCTTAATATTGACCGTTCGCTTGCTGTCTTCCCGTTGGATTGAGCTGGGCGACCGGGTGCGCTCGATGGTCGCGACATCGCCCAAAGACACGCTCACCCCACTTGGTGTGAGCACCCGCAGCGCCGATAGGTCAAACTCGCTCGACCGTTGAGCGGCCGGGTTGCGAAGCATCACCTTTACCTCTTGTCTGCCCATCTGTTCTCGCAGGGCCTCCGCACCAAAAAAGGCATGACGGAGTTGCGTTCCAAGATCACGAGAGGTCAAGCCCAAGCTCCGGGCTTGAGGGCTCAGGTGAAAGTCGAGTCGGGGCTTTCCGTCGCTCTGGGTGGACTCGATTTGGGTGAGGTCGGCATAATTCCGCAATCGGGCCATGACCTCGTCTGCAGCAGTGGCCAAGATTGTGCCGTCTGGGTGGGAAAGCCTGAGGTCAAAGGCTGCGCCAGGGTCTGGCCCCCAAGCGTCCTTAAAGGTCAGCGACTCCACACCGGGGATTTCTGGCGTGTGCTTGGCCCATGTTTCGGAAAACAGGCCCGCCCCAAAATCCCGTTCATTTGCCGGCGCCAGGTACACCTGAATACCCAAAAGATGCGAGCCCGTCCGCGAATCTGTCGGACCGGGGCCA
>DBIS01000113.1 GCA_002296975.1 Deltaproteobacteria bacterium UBA796
AAGGCTCCGCAACCCCAGGCGTATAGGCCAAAGACAAGACCAACTGTGTCAACAGCGGCTTGGTGGCTGTGACCTCAATCTTCCCTTTCCGCCCTCGGCGGTGGTATTCCAGTGCTTCTTCCCGGTACTTGCTCATGCTTCCCCCAAGGGTGCGGCCCCCGAAGGGGCCGGTTCGAGAACCCCATAAGCCGAGTTTTGTTCTCAAGCCCGGTCTCCCTGACTTGAGTGACGATCATTCATCTAGGCCCACCGTTACCAGTGGGCTCAAGCGGCACACCCGGAGGCTTCGGGCGGGTCACCCTCAAACGCCCCTCTATTCGGCCTTGCTTCGGATGGGGTTTACCTGGCCGGCTCCGTCTCCGAAGCCGCCGGTGCGCTCTTACCGCACCCTTTCAGCCTTACCGTGCCCCCAAAAGGAGACACCCGACCCTCTCAACACCATTACCCAAGGGATAAGCGCTGAGCGAAGCCGGACCCGTAGGTGGCGGTCTACTCTCTGTTGCACTTGCCTTCAGGTCACCCTGACTGGCCGTTAACCAGCATCCTGCCCTATAAAGCCCGGACTTTCCTCCCGTCGCAAAAAGACGACCGGCGATCGTCAGTTGTTCTCGAACACCACCAGGCTATGCCGCGGCATCGTTTGGGTCCAGTTCTCCTTCATCAGTCGACTCAGGCATGGGCAACAACCAACGCCCACATCCTCGGCAATTATGAACCCGCCGCCCCGTCGAGACCTCCAAGCGCATTTGAGCCTGAACCGACACATGACAGGCTGAACAAAATTCACCATTGAGCGCTGATACCGGCTCTTGGGACCGCTCACGAAAGCCTTTGTACCGCTTTTCGAGCTCACGGTTGAGTTCAGCTGCAGCCTTGATGCGGTCAGGCCAAATCGCCTCGATCTCCTTTCGCAGTTCCCGCCCTTCATCTAGCCAAGCCGCGTGCGCCGTAACTTTGTTTTGCTCGGCCTTTGACTGCGCCGCTTTCAAAGCCTGAGCCTCGAGACTGATCCCCTCAGCGACCTCCATCTCTACGAGCATATCCATCTCGAGGCGGTTCACATGTTCACCGCACTGAGTCAGCTGCTTTTCGACCGTCGCGAAATCGACCATTTGATGGCCATCGAGCAACTTTTTGGTGCGCGCAGTGCGCATGATGTATTTGTCGAGGTCGACTTGAATCGCCGCCTCACGGATCTGAGACTCGCGGGCGGAAATAACCGTCACCTCTAGCCCTAAAATCTTGGCTTGAATCAAATCGCCAAGCTCGCCCACCACCGCCTTGAGCACTACCGCCCGGGCACGAGCCTGATCGACCTTCTGATCGAGGGCCCATAAATCGACGATAAGCTTCAGATCTGGGTGCAAACTGGCTCCAAGTAAAGGGTGGGCCCACCAGGGCTCGAACCTGGGACAATCCGGTTATGAGCCGGGAGCTCTGACCAACTGAGCTATAGGCCCTTAGCGAATAGCGCCTAACGCACCCAGCGTGGTCGCGGGTTGCCAGCCACAGATTCTATTGACGCAAAATCTGGCCTAATTCTCGATAAAGGCAGAGAGGCGCTTTCTACGGGAAGGATGGCGCAACTTGCGAAGCGCCTTGGCCTCAATCTGCCGAATCCGCTCACGGGTGACATCAAAGTCTTGTCCGACTTCCTCGAGGGTGTGGTCGCTGTGCTCACCAATTCCGAATCGCATCCGAAGCACCCGTTCTTCACGTGGCGTAAGGGTCGCAAGAACCTTGTGTGCTGTGTCTTCAAGACTATGGGTGACCGCAGTCTCGGTCGGAAGCGCGATATTCTTGTCTTCGATAAAGTCACCGAGGTGGCTATCAGCCTCCTCGCCAATCGGTGTCTCCAAGCTGATAGGCTCCTTGGCGATCTTCTGAATCTTCCGAACCTTATCGACAGAAATGTGCATCTTGTCGGCAATTTCCTCGGGGAGAGGCTCACGGCCCATCTCTTGAATCAAATGACGCTGAGTCCGAACGAGCTTGTTGATGGTCTCGATCATATGGACTGGAATCCGAATCGTGCGGGCCTGGTCTGCGATCGCACGGGTGATCGCTTGGCGAATCCACCATGTGGCATAGGTCGAAAACTTGTAGCCCCGGCGATACTCGAATTTCTCAACCGCCTTCATCAAGCCGATATTGCCCTCCTGAATGAGGTCCAAAAACTGCAACCCGCGATTGGTGTACTTTTTGGCAATGCTCACCACGAGGCGCAAGTTGGCCTCAACGAGTTCACATTTCGCCTGCTCAGCCAATGCTGTTCCCCGACGCACATCCCGCGCCAGGTCACGAAGAAGATCCCGCTCGACGGCGATGTGATCTTCAAACTTGCGAATCCGCCGAAGTTCACGGCGCACACGGCTATCAAAATCGGCCCACATTTGGACAGTAATCCCGGTGTCGGACACGACGGTTTCACCACCACGATCCGGGGTGCGGCGCACCTTTCGAATCATGCGGCGCAGGTCACGAACCTCAACCCCAGCCTCGCGAGCGACAGATGAAATCGTACGTTCGCAGCGGGCAACTTGGTCCCAGGCCTGCTGAACTTCTTTACAAACCAAAGCCATCGCCGGGTTGGGAATATCGATGGTCGCCATCTTTTTGAGCATGCGACCGTCGACCTCGTCGAGGACATCTTGTTGCTCCCGCTGGCGTTTCTTGCTCTTGGCGCGTTTGAGCTCCTTGAGTACACCGCTCCGCTCATCATTTAATGCCTGAATGTCGACGAGCACTTCGGGCAAGCTCTTGCCTTCAGAACTTTTGACCCGCCGTGGACGTTTTCCGCCACGAACCGCTTTCTCGCAGCGCTCTTCTTCAGCGTCGATAAGCCGTGTCAGAATTCGAAACGTGACAGCCGAAGTCAGGACCGCACCATCAACAATGCGCTCGCCCTCTTCAATTCGCTTGGCAATCTCAATCTCGCCTTCTCGAGAAAGCAGAGGTACCGTTCCCATCTTGCGAAGATACACCCGCACTGGGTCGCTGCTACGCGCGGTAGTCGCCTTCTTCTCAGCAGGTGGAGACTCGGCCATAATGCCCTTCGTACGGGCAGATTTCACCTGGCTGACCACATCGATGTCCATGCGACTAAATATCAGCATCACATCGTCGAGTTGTTCCGGAGACACCAGATGCGTGGGCAACACCTTGTTCATCTCCTCATAAGTCACGTATCCACGCTCCTTACCAACCGAGATAAGTCCTTGAATTTCCTTAAGATCTTTGTCTAACATTTACCTAATACCTCTACAGCTTTTTCAAATCGGCGGGGACATCCAAGCCACAAGGTGTGGGCAGGGATGGGACGGGGCAACAGA
>DBIS01000184.1 GCA_002296975.1 Deltaproteobacteria bacterium UBA796
GACCTTGGTGGGCCAGACTCAGCGCAAGGTTGTTGATGGTGTTGGCGTTATTGGGCTCAATCGACAAAGCACGCCGGTAAAGCCGCTCCTCCTCACCATACTCCCCTGCCCTTTTATAGGTGAGAGCAAGGTTGTTCCAGCCAGCAGCATCATCTGGGAACAGGTGGACGTATCGGCTGTACAGGTCCTTACACAGGCCGAACTCTTCCGATAAATATGCGTAATAGGCAACCGTCAAAATCGCGTATGGCTCGTCTGGGTCAAGTGCCATGAGCCTGCGGGCCAACTCCAACTGATTGTTCGCATCTGGGGAGGCTGCTTCCGAAACCTCCATCCAATCATGAAAGCCCCAGCCTATAAAGCGCTCTATCGACGCTGGAAGCCCAACCTCTGGATGTGCGGGTGGCGCCACGGTGGGATCCGGTAAGGTGTGCCCTTTTGAGGCCAAGTCCAAAATAAGGCGCTCAGCGACCCCATCGGTGATGGTCTCCGACAAATCCACCTTTGGCACTTCACCGGTCACAGCAGTAGGCGGCATCTTTTTGGGCTGCTCTGAGGCCTGGGCCCCACCCCCTGCGCGCGCCATCGGCCCCTTTGACCCTGCTGGCAAGTAAATCGAGGGGCTTTTGAGCTTGAACTGTGGCCGCTCGACACGAGCGACTGCCCCAGATTTAGCACCGGACAGCTTTCGCTTTAACAAACGGGCGATCAACTCTGGACTGGGTTCGAAAGTGGTGGTTTCTGCTACGGACGGCCCAATGATCGCTACCAAAAGCGTATTGGCTTGGGCGAGCCCCACAAACAAGCTCAACATCACCACCAGCAAGGCCATGTCTCCACCCGGGTCGTTTGACCCCCGTTTGGCCCGGCACATTTTGATGCGGTCCAAGCGAAGCTCAACCCCATTGTGATTGGTCCATTGCCAAGCCTGGGCGCCAGCCTGGACGAGATTTGTGGATGCGCTGTCAACCTCTATGGTGCTTGGGCCGATCCACCGATAACGACCGATACGGCCACCCCCTGGGTTCGGCAACCCTTCACCCACAGTCTGCCAGCGGTCAACGAAGAGCCAACGAGGTCGCCAACTCACCGACTGTTCCACCACATCACCATGCAGGAGGACGGTGCTTCTGAGACCAAACAACGCCATCGTCGAACACCTCCTTTCGGCTCGCACAACCCATCGTCACCCAACGCCTTGAGCCCGATAGGATAAGTGTACCTGTGATTCCTCGAATCCGAGGAGAAACAGTCTTTTTGGACCCGTTATGCCAACCGCAGCAGCCATCATTATCGGTAACGAAATCCTTAGCGGGAAGTTTAGCGATGAAAATGGACCATGGCTTATTCGCCGGTGTCGGCAGATAGGCCTCGACTTGGTTCGCTTGACCATCATCGAGGACGATGTTCAGACCATCGCTCAGGCTGTCCGTAAAGCCGCAGGGCTTGCTGATTTTGTCATCACCACCGGCGGAATTGGCCCCACCCATGACGACCTGACCATGAAGGGCGTAGCAGCGGCATTTGGACTTGGGCTCACACGCTGCCCAGAGATTCAAGCCCTGATCACCGCCCGCATGAAAACGGCCATCACCCCCGATGCCCTCACCATGGCAGACTTACCTGAGGGCTATGATTTGTGGCAGAGCGACCCCAAGCGTTTCCCGGTGGTGGTCTGCCAAAATGTACTGATTTTTCCAGGGGTGCCAAAATATTTTCGGGCCAAGTTTGACGATGTCGCACACCGTTTAAGTGGTATCCCCATGCTCAGTACAGCACTGCGAACAGCTAAAAGTGAAACCGAAATAGCTGCCACGCTCACCGCGGCATCCATCCGCTGGGGAGTTGTACAAATCGGAAGCTACCCACGGTTAGAGCACAGCCCCCGTTTCGTCATCATCACCTTGGACTCCAGAGACGAGGTCGCCATGTCCGCTTGCGAGAAATGGCTTTGCACAGAGATTCCAGACCTCAAACTGGTGAAGCCTAAACCCTGACCGCAGCCAAAGCCTTGGTCGTGAGTGTGCTTAGCCCGACCTTGGACAACATCGCCTCATTCATCCATTCAAAGGCTGAGTATGGCCCCATCTCACGTTCGGGCACATCGACCCCGAGAACCAACTGATACCGGTAAATCCGATGGGTCAGCACGTGCTTTCGTTCAAATATGAGTTGGCCGCCATCATCATCGATGCCGAATTCGGATCGCCATGCAGCCTTCACCGCTGACACCTTCGGCTTGGGTGCAGCCAACTCGATGGCCGGAAACTCCCATAGTCCTCCCCACAAGCCCTTGACTGGCCGACGCCCGAACAAGATGAAGCCATCTCGGCGAAATAGGCGGGCGTGCATAAACACCTCCGGCACCACGCGCTTTTTCTTGGGTGGCGGAAACTCAGACACCCGCGCATCAGCAAAGGCTTGGCAATGTGATTCCACTGGGCATTCCCCACATTTTGGAGATTTCGGACGACATATCCGTGCGCCCAAATCCATCAGTGCTTGATTGTAATCTCCTGCACGACCGGCAGGAAGATGAGCCGAGGCGTGAACCCACATGGCCTTTCGGGGGCCTGGGTCTGCATGAAGCCGTGCCATCACCCGCGCGATATTACCGTCTACCGTTGCCGCATCTATGCCCAAGGCGATGCTTGCGATGGCCGCGGACATATACTCTCCGACGCCAGGAAGAGCCCGTAACCCTTTAATGTCGAAGGGAAAAGTGCCACACTCCGTCACCATTTTTGCAGTTTTATGCATATTGCGAGCGCGAGAATAATAGCCCAAGCCCGACCACAAGCTGAGTACCTCATCCAAAGGCGCGGCAGCGAGGTCTTCGACCCGTGGGTATGCTGCTAGAAAACGATGATAATAAGGCATCACCGTGTCGACTTGGGTTTGCTGAAGCATGACCTCGGAGAGCCAGGTCCGATACGGTGACGGAAAGCTTCGCCATGGCAAAACCCTTGCACAGCGGTCGTACCAGGCCAATAGGTCTTGAGCCATTCCATCCACGATCGGACTCCTGTCTTGGGTCGCTAAAAAGGAAGCCTATGGCGTTATTGGAAGAACGCGCCATTATCCCTTGGCAAGCCGGGGCCTCAAGCCCTAGAATGCTCCCATGAACGCACCATGGTATCGCTGTATCGGAGATGAAGTCTCTCTCTTTGAATTGGCTGCGACCCTCAAATTACCCGTGCTGCTCAAAGGGCCCACAGGTTGCGGCAAGAGTCGATTTGTCAGACATATGGCCCATGCCCTGGGGCGGCCGTTGATCACAATCGCCTGCCAAGAAGATCTCTCCGCTGCCGATCTCGCTGGTCGGTATTTGCTGGAGGGTGGCAACACCGTGTGGTCGGACGGGCCGGTCACCACGGCCGCCAGAACCGGCGCTATTTGCTACCTAGACGAGGTGGTGGAGGCCCGACCGGATGTGTTGACCTTGCTCCACCCCCTCACCGATGACCGTCGGATTTTACCCCTCGAGCGAAAGGGAGAAGAGGTGGCCGCCGTCGACGGATTTATGGTCGTTGTCTCTTATAATCCCGGCTATCAATCGGTTGCACGCAGCTTGAAAGAGAGCACGCGGCAACGATTTATCTCAATCCCCTTCGATTACCCCTCAGTTGATGTCGAGATCGAGATCGTCTGCCACGAAGCCGACTGCGCGACAGATCTCGCAGAAAGACTTGTGGCGGTGGGCCGGGCAACTCGGGGCTTAAAAGATCACGGCATGCGCGAGGGGGCATCCACTCGGCTGCTGATTTACGCGGCAAAATTGGTGAAGCAAGGCCTGCCGATCATGACCGCTTGCGAGGCCACAATCGTACAATCTCTGAGCGACGACCCTGAGCTCGTCAAGGCTTTGAGCGACCTGTGCATGGCCAAGCTCGGCGGATGAAGACCCCCGATCCTGCGCTCAGCCCTGAGGAGGCTGAAACGGCGTTGCTGGCCCCACTTTTATTCAGTGCCCCCACTCGGGCCATAGGCGCCACAGACGGCCCCGCTCTCCGGCAACACCACAGGCGTCTCAGCGCATGGATGTCGATGGTCGCAAACAGACCCGTGCGCCTCGGTATCTCAGACCCGCCAACCACAGATGGCGACTGGGTTTTTCTTCCAACGTCGCTTCCGAAGACGATAAACGAACATGATGCCCCAGCAATATTTAGGCTGATGGCGATGATGCAGCTCGGCTTGTCCCACACTGGGTTGCTGGCGAACAGAGCCTGGATGACCGAGCTTCATACCGACTGGGTGTCTCGCCAAATCGCCCATCTCCTCATGGCCAATTGGGTGGCCGCACAATGGGCGACTCGCCACCCAGGCATGGCCAATGACGAGGCCATGCTGACCAAATACCCAGATCTGACTGTCCTGATGGTGGGGCAACATTGCCTAAAGTCTGATGAAATTCCGGCTGAATCTCAAGCGCTCACTCGGCGACTCACGGCGAGCACCGCCCAGGGCCCGGCATGGTGCGAAAATGCGGTATTGAAGGTGATTCAAGCCTCTGCTACCGGTGTTCGATTGGTCCTTCCAGGTACCGTCGCAACCATGAGACAAGCCTTCCGAGAGCGACGGCTTGGTGCCCCTCCGGTGCCTTTTTGGGTGGGGAGCCTTCATCCTGGCTGGTTTTTAGTCAACCCCGAGGCCGATAGAAAGCGTGCCAACCGGTGGCGGGCAGGGCCTAAACCTCTGCAGGGACTGCTAAGGCGAATCAGAAAGGCGCCCAAAGGAGAGGAAACCCCAGAACTGGGTTGGGCCACGCCGCCGGTCAAAGCCAGTTCTGAACTGATCTATCCTGAATGGGACCACAAGCAGAGACGGCTTGTTCCGGACATTGTACAAGTCACCACTTTCCAGGGTGCTACGGGCGACCCTGCGGCCATCGACTTGTTGATGCAGGTGCATCGTGGGGAGATCGCAGAAGTGAAGGCTCAGTTTGCATCCTTAAGAACCGATGCCCGCTGGCACCACGCTCAGCGCGATGGTTCGGCATTGGACCTCGACCGTGTGGTAGCGGCCACCGTCGCCCATCGCCTTGGAAGCCGGGGCGACCAAAATTTGTTTCTACGCTACGCGCCCACACCTCAGAAAATTGCTGTGCTGACGCTTGTTGATCTCACCGGCTCCAGCACCGGGGCATTGCTTCGAGTCCAGCAAAAAGCAGTGGTATTTTTTGCTGAGGGGCTCAAAGTCTTGGGGGCTGATCATGCCTTTTTCGGCTTCAACGGTCGGGGCCCCAAGGGCTGCCAGTCCCACCAGATCAAAAGTTGGGACGAGCCCACCCACGCCATCAAAAAGCGGCTCGCAGGCCTGGTGGCTGGGGGTGGCTCACGCCTTGGTGCGCACATCCGCCATGGCGCGGCCAAGCTAAACAGCCAAGGGGCACCCAAACGTCTACTGCTGGTGATTTCAGACGGAAAGCCCGAGGACGGCGAGGAATACCGAGGGCTCTACGGGATCCACGACACCGCAGTTTCAGTGAGAGAGGCCAAGGCCCAGGGTGTCCATGTGCACTGCTTGAGCTTGTCGGCCAAGGATGGGACCTCGTATTTGCGCACGATTTTTGGCCCCGGAGGATTTACACAAGTAAGCGATATTGCACTTTTACCCAGGCGTTTGCCCGAGGCCTTTTGCGCGCTAATCGGCTAACTGACCACACGCATGGAGAGGTCGACCCACCGAGCCTGATGAATGAGCCCGCCCATGCTTACACGGTCTAAACCCATGCCATCAAGCCTGGACAACCGCACAGCGTCCATTCCCCCACTCGCCTCGAGCATGACGCGCCCTTGGTTGATGGCAACCGCCTGGGAGAGGGTTTCGTCGTCCATATTGTCCAGCAAAACAGCGTCTGCACCGGCAGCAATGGCAGCCTTGAGTTGGGCGAGAGATTCCACCTCGACCTGAACATCAAAACGTCCACCGGCAGCAGCCTTCGCTCTCGAAATGGCAGGGGCCACGCCGCCTGAGGCCATGATGTGATTTTCTTTGATCAACACCGCATCGTAGAGCGCAAAACGGTGGTTATCTGCCCCACCCATGCGGACCGCGTGCTTTTCAAGCGATCGATGTAATGGCGTGGTTTTCCGGGTATCCACCACCTTGAGACTACCGGCTGCAGCCACACAGGCTCGGGTGTGGGTCGCGATGCCGGACAAGCGCATCAAGAAGTTGAGGGCCACCCGTTCTGCGCTCAATAATGAGCGCATCGGCCCCGTTATTTCTGCGATGACCACACCGGGCACCACGCAGGTCCCATCGGGCACACAGGCTTTGTATTGGGCCGCCACCTGATCAAAAGTCTCTTGGGCTGGGACATGACCACAAACCACCAGATTCGCCTTTGCTCGAATGACCGCTTTTCCAAAAAGACCTGGGTCAACGCAAGCTTCAGTGGTGATATCTCCAGAACCAATGTCTTCAGCCAATGCTGCTCGTACCAAGTCTTCTAGATTCATTTCAGGCTCATAAGGGCGCTCAGAACGACCGACCCTACGGCTGAATCCTCACGGTAAAACAGGGGGTAAGAGCTAATCGGAACAGTCATTGTGGTGCTTGAACTTCCTGCGAACACCTCGGTTTCATCAAAGGCAAACACCCACGAACCTGGGGGAAACTCCACCTCCACTGTGCCGCTTGAGTCTGTCACCGGCACCACGAAAAGGTCATCGCCCAACAGGTAGGCCATGGTGCTTTTGGACTGAAAGTTCATCAGGCCGCGAGCCTCAGCAAAAGCAACACCGCCTTGCGTCATCAAATATGGGATTAGCGCCTCATGAAGCTTGGCATAAACCTTGTAAATAACCTCAGTTTCGCCGTCGAACATCCATGGGCGGTGCTCGCCTGAGCCCCCGTTCTCCATGATTCCACTCAGCGCACCCAACTGTGCCCACCGGATAAAGAGCAACTTATCTCGCCCAAGCGGTAGATCCTCACTTCGGTATCCGCCAATATCTGAACCAAAAACCGTATAGCCAGCCAAGTCTGACCAGTACATATTGTTCAAAGCCGCCTTCAAACCTGTGAAAGTCGCGTCTTGATCACCGACCCAGCCCGCCCAGTTGATATCAGCGGGGGCGAACTGTACAGCCTCAGTCCCTAAATCGGCCCCATAGTTGTCTACAGGACGAGCGGTGTTCACACGGTCGTTGCCCAAAACGTCCCGGGTGTGATCATGAAAGTCCCGATAGTAAGCAGCCGAGTATTCGATGCGGTCGACATCACGACCAGCCCCTGGGGAATATTTGGCGGTGATGGCGCTAAAGTCGAGCCCATCGCACTTCCATCCGTCGATACCGAGATCGAGGGTGTTGGCCAAAAGCCCATGCCACCATTCGACCGCCTCAGGATTAAAATAGTCAATCAGGCTTCCCTGACCTTTCCACCAACTGACCACCATGGGACCATCGGCATCGGCGGAGGCCTTCATAAACCAGTCCCGCTCAGCGGCGTAATTGTACAACGCCTCCTCTTCTACGTTGATTCCTGGGACGGTCCAAACAAAAACCCTGACGCCTTTGGCTTGAAAGCCCGCGACCATCGATGAGGGGTCTGGAAACAGGTCTGGGTCCCATTCAAAAGTGGAGTATCCAGTGGCCCATGGGCTATCGATGATGATGGCCCCAACCGGAATATCACGGTCGATATACCCATCGACCAGTGCTATCGCGCTTGCTTGAGTAGACTCATCCTCCCAAACCCAGGGTGCCATGACCCACTCGGGCCACGGCGCTTCGGTGGCGGCCACATCGTAGCCGCCAGTGTCTGGGTCGACCGGCGCCTTGGGTGAGCAAGCCGTGAGGTAAATTCCGAAGATCAAATATTGCATCACGCGTCCTTTTTATGNGGCCAAACCTGTGCGTGCATCCTCTAGGCGTGCCCGGCGCTCAGCGGCAGCCGCATGCTTGGCGTGAATCTCGGCAACGACATGCTCAGGTGCCCTGCCCATAAAGGCCGAGTTGTTGAGCTTTTTGGCCAAAAATCCAATGTCTTTATCGATTTTGGCGATGACCTTGTCTAGCCGGGCCCGCTCAGTGTCCAAGTCGACCACACCTTCGAGGGGCAAGAAATAAGACTGCCCTTGAATAACAAAGGTCGAGGCCGGTCCAGTGCGCCCTCCGGCCTCGATATTATGGATTCCGCCCAAATCCCGGAGTGCATCTCGGTGGGCTTGAGCGATGGTAATATCTTCGGTCCGAAGGCCCATGGGTACCCTCGGAGAAATCT
>DBIS01000186.1 GCA_002296975.1 Deltaproteobacteria bacterium UBA796
TTCGGGCGCTTCGGGCGCTTCTGCCGCTGCACCCGCAGCCCGAGAGATTTCAGGGTTGACCCCACCCTTGGACTGGGCCACCTCGGCATAGTTTCGCACGGTGATTTCCGTCTGTTTACCCGTGGCCGGCTCCATCGCCGACACGCGCAACATGCCGTTGGTGTCGATCTCGAAGCTGACCTCTACTTTGGTCTCCATCCGAGGCGCGGGGGTCAGGCCGCTCATCACAAACTCACCCAAAAACTCATTTTCACTCGCCAAGCGAGATGCGCCTTGGCGAACCGTCACTTGAACTGACGATTGATTGCCCCGTGCAGTTGCAAAAACACGCGAGGCCAAAGCAGGAATGCTGGTGTTGCGCACAATGATCGGCTGAAACATATTTCCAGCAACATCGATGCCCAAATCAAAGGGCGTGACATCGATCAGCACCGCAGTGGGAATACCTGTGTCGCCTTGAAGCGCAGCTGCATGAACTGCTGCCCCCATGGCGACAACCTCCTCTGGATGGACACTCCGGCTGGGCTCTCGGCCAAAAGCCTGGGTGATGGCGTCGCGGATGGCGGGCATCCGGGTTTGGCCACCGACCAAAATCACCTCGTCGATGTCACTGACCTCAAGCCCGGCATCTCGAACAGCATCCAGGCTGACCGCGATCGACCTGTCGACAAAGTCAGAGACGAGGCCCAAAAGGGTGGCCCGGTCCAAGGACTCATCAATCGACCGGCCATTGGGTAGATGTGGCACAGGTATCTCTACCTTTTCGGTAAAGCTCAACTCGCATTTTGCACGCTCAGCCGCCTCTTTGAGGCGATGCAAAGTCATCCGATTTAGCCGAAGATCAACTTGGTGTTCAGCCATGAACCGTTCGGCCAACCAGTCGACGACCCGGTGATCGAAGTCCTCTCCGCCCAGATAGGTGTCACCGAGTGTGGACAATATTTCGTACACACCACCGTTCAATTTGAGAACACTCACATCAAAAGTGCCGCCCCCCAAATCGAAGACCACCAATGTGCGGTCCATTTCTTTCCGGAATCCATAGGCGAGCGCCGCTGCAGTCGGCTCGTTCAACAGTCGGTCACATCTTAAACCAGCAAGGGTCGCAGCCTCTAATGTGGCCGCCCGTTGGGCATGGTTGAAATAGGCGGGCACCGTAATAACCGCCTCGTCAATGGTCTCACCCAGTGTACTTTCGGCCATTTCGCGTGCGGTACGCAGCACGTGAGCAGCGACCTCGACGGGCGTTAATGTGCCCGACTCAAGCTCGACCAAACAGCTGCCATCGGGAGCCTCTCCAATGATGTACCCAACACGGGGGTCGGCATCGACCACCTCAGGTGAGCCAAAACGCCGCCCAATCAGCCGCTTTACCGCAAAAGCCGTCCGGCCGGGGTCTGTGACCCACAAGGATTTGCACTGCTGGCCCACCTTGACGGTACCATCATCACCCACCCAAACCATGGAAGGTAAAACCTTATATCCATGGGCGTCTTGCAACACCTTCGGCTTGCCGTCCACCACAACGGAAACCGCCGTGTTGGTGGTCCCCAAGTCGATGCCGATGATCGTGCCCATAATAAATGTCTACTTTGCTGCGGTGAATTGCCCTTTCGGGCGGATTGTATCAGGAATCGAGAATAAGGATGGCAATTGTGGGTGGCATAACCCTCAACTTTGCTCGGAGTCCTCGGCTTCATCGAAGAGAGGCATCTGACGCCGACTGCTTTGTGGCCGGGGATCAACGGGGTACTCGCCGGTGAAACATGCCTCACAAAATTGGCCTTTGTCCTCACCTTCTACCCGGCGCAAGCCTGACAAAGACATATAGGCCAAGGAGTCAGCCCCCAACTCAGCAGCTATCTCTGCGATGCCCATTCGGGTGGCGATGAGTTCCTCGCTAGAGGGTGTATCAACACCGTAATAGCAACCGGAAATGGTTGGCGGCGCGGTGATTCGGAGGTGAATTTCTTTTGCTCCCGCCCCCTTCAACATGCGAACGACCTTCCGTAAGGTGGTGCCGCGCACCAGCGAATCGTCCACCACAACCACGCGCTTACCTGCAATCACCGAACGCACAGGAGAAAGCTTGAGCTTTACCCCAAAATCGCGGATTTGCTGGCTAGGCTCAATGAAGGTCCGACCGATATAATGGGACCGAATCAGACCCAGGCCAAAGTCAATACCTGAATACTGGCTGTAGCCGAGCGCGCCGGGCACGCCCGAATCAGGTACCGGGATCACCACATCCGCGTCTACCGGGTTTTCTTCGGCCAATACCCGACCCAGTTGAATGCGATTGTCGTAAACAGGCCGCCCAAAAACCGTGGAGTCTGGACGGGAAAAATAGATGTGCTCAAACACACAAGCCTTGCGGGGTCGCCTCGGAAAGGGCTTGAGCGATAAAATACCGTCTTGGTCGATGATAACCATTTCGCCTGGCTCCACCTCTCGCACATACTCGGCGTCGATAAGGCCCAAGGCGCAGGTCTCACTTGCCACCACCCATGCCGAGCCCCTGCGGCCCAACACCAAGGGGCGAAAGCCCCAAGGGTCTCTGACTGCGACCATGGTGCGCTCGGTCATGAGAACCA
>DBIS01000185.1 GCA_002296975.1 Deltaproteobacteria bacterium UBA796
CCGAGGACTTGCCCGGCGCCGCCTCCGAGCCAGTGCCAAGCGAAGACAATGGGCGCCCCTTCTGGATTTTCGGGGAGGACCAAGTCGAATGAGCGGCTGTTGCCATCAGAGAGAAAGGCGTCATTGGTCCCATCGCGAAACAGCGGGCAGGCACCGCCACTGTAGGTGGGAGGGCTCCATTCAGCAGGGGTGGCTGTGTCGTCGCCAGCAGGGGCGGCTGTGTCGTCGCCAGCAGAGAGGGCACTATCGTCGCCATCGTCTTTGGCACACGCGGTGAGGGACACGGCTAGGGCGAGGTTCAAGAGGGTCTTGGTCATGGCGTTGTCCTGAGATGTGGGATTCTTGATTGGTTAACACAAACCAATCGGCCCCTAAACCGTGGCCCACTTCCCAATCCCGACACTCGGAATCCTCTTCAACAATGTGCTCTTCACAATCTCAGAAAGCACCGTCGCACCGCCTGCCATTTCCAAAAGCTCGGCACGCCCCTCGGCTTTGCTTAACTTTCTGCGAATCAAATCGGGCCGCATATAAAACTTCATGTAGGCCTTGGTCCGGTACGCCCTCAACCGCTCTGCCGTGAAAGTCTCGGTCTCCAATTGCGGGATATCACCGCCCCCATCAATCGTGTATTGGCGCCAGAAATCCCCATCCACATAACCCCGCTCATTGGCGATTCGATACAAGTCCGTCGCAGGCAGCGCTGTGGCCACCGAAAAACTGGCCCAATCGAGCCCCAAACCCGCAGCGAATTTGATCGTGTCCTCAACATCCTCGTGGGTGGTGTCGTAATAGCCGATCATAAAGTAGCCTCGGGTGTCCACACCCTCCTCTCGGCAAATCCGAAAAGCACGCTCGGTCTGCTCCCGCGAAATTTGCTTGTTCATGATCTTCAACACCCGATCAGTCCCCGCCTCGACGCCCATATGAATGGACCGAAGACCCGCCTTTTTGAGCTCACGGATGACCTCGCGATCGATGGTGTCCACCCGCGCACGAATATTGAACTTGACGCTTAAACCCCGCCGCTGCACCTCTGCTGCAAACTTGCGCATCCGCCGCCGCCCGATGGTGAAGGTCTCATCAAAAAAGACGATCTCTCGCACACCATATTGGCGTTCCAACACCTCCATCTCATCGACCACATGCTCAATGCCACGGAATCGCAGTTTTTCGGAGTACACCTGACTGCAGTAGCCACAATGCCACGGACAACCACGGGTGGTCACCATGGTCGCGAATGGCTGAAGCAGGGTCAAACAATGATAATCTTGGACCGGCAATAAATCCCACGCCGTCATCGGATATTTATCGATATCCTTGGTCAAAGGGCGAGCCTCGGTCCGCTTAATCTCCCCAGAATCATCCCGATAAACGATGCCCTGAATTTCGTCCCAGCCACCGCCACCTTGCTCAACATGCTCACAAATCTCAAGCAAGGTATCCTCGCCATCTCCGACCACCGCAATGTCAAAGCATTCCCAAGTCAAACTCTCTTCGGCATAGATGGTCATGTGGGGCCCACCGGCCACAATCAAGGTGTTGGGGCAGGTCTCGCGTACCATCTGAGCGATCTCGATCACCGCTGGCCAGCCGAGGGTCTTTGAGGTCAGCGCAACAACTGCCGGCGCGTAATCGGCCACCCGCTCCGCAACATCTTCGGGGTACAAGTTCTCGACGTGCAGATCGATAAGCTCTACGGGAAAATCGTGCTGCCGAACCCAAGCCGCTAGGCCAGCCAAAGCAAGGCTCGGAAAAATACCCAGCTTCTCTGCCGCCTTTTTGGATAATGGCTGTTGGTCTGCGGCTTCATGATACTTGATAAAAAGAATCTTGCTGTTTTTAGCTGCCATGATGTCGACCCCGGTGAATCTTAATTCTACCACGGGCAGCCCCTGACAGCCCGGCAAACTGCCTTCATCCCAGATTGACTGGATTAAGGGCGTGGCATACGACCACAATGTTCTGTCCCACGGGCGCGGCAGACTACCACCACCAAGACCGGAAACATGATGCAGAGGGGATTTTTGCGAGCCGTGCTGAGCACGCTACTGTTGGTCGGATTTTTTGTGATGACCATCGTCAACGTATGGCAATCCAACCGCATCGAGAAGAACCTGATCAACCTGCTCAACCGCATCGAGGCTGTCGAAAAGGCCCTCGAAAATAATGACTTTGGGGCAATATCCGGCCATGGACGCACCAGGGGTGGTATTTTTGGTGTGAGCGAGCCCGCAACCGTCACCGCAGCGATGAGCGACCCGAAAAATGTCTTCTCCAGAGACAATGCAAACTGGCTTCCTTCTGACGCCAAACAAGGCGGTACGCTCAATCTCAAAATGGGATCTGACCCCAAGGGCTTCAACTGGCTGATCGAAAATGGGGCCGACGTCTCCGAAATTCAGGCCTATGTGCACGTTCAACTCGGCAATTACCACCTTAAAGATGTGACCCAATACAAAGGCGAACTGGCCTACCATTGGGAAATCTCTGAGGACAAGCGCACCCACACACTCAAGCTGCGCTCGGACTTCTTTTGGCACAAACCCACGGTTGACTGGGCGAGCGGCCGATACGATTGGCTCGAAGGCCCGCACCCGGTCACGGCCCACGATGTGGTCTTCATGCTCGACTTGATGACCAACGATCAAGTCGCCGGTGCCGCACCTTTGCGCTCTTATTTCGACGAACTCGAAAGCTATGAGGCCCTCGACGACCACACCTTCCGAATTCGTTTCTCCACGCCAAAATACATGCAAAAAGTCATGGTGATGGGCCTATACCCACTGCCTCAGTTTTTGTACGCCAACGACGAAGTCGGCGAAGCCTACGAGCCCGAGGTCATCGGTAAACGCTTTGAAGACCACTGGTACAACCCGATGGGGCTTGGTGCCGGACCGTATATTCTAAGTCGTTACGAGCCCGGTGTGGCCGTCGAACTCAAGCGCAACCCCAAGTTTCCTTTGGGCGGTAACGCCATGGACAAGATCCTTTATTCGATCTTGAAAGACCAAAACCAGCCCCCGCGCAAACTCCGCACAGGCGAACTCCACCTCTCCAGCCTACAACCTGCTCAATACCGCGCCGAGGTGCTCGAGGGCGATGAAGATTCCCCCTTCAAAAACGGGCAACTCCAAGGCGGAGAGTTTTGGTCATACAACTATTTCTACATCGCCTGGAACGCGGACCAGCCCTACTTTGCTGACAAGCGGGCACGCCAAGCGATGAGCCACGCCTTTAACGCCCAGTTGCTCATCGACGATGTGTTTTTGGGGTTGGGCGAGCGCTGCACAGGACCGATGCCCACCGTTCAGCCTTATTATGACCGCAGTCTTGACCCCTATAGCTTCGACCTAGAAAAGGCCAAAATCCTACTCGAAGAAGCCGGATGGACCGACTCTGATGGCGATGGTATCCGCGACAAGCTTATCGACGGCGACTTGGTGGCCTTCGACTTCAACTTCATCGTGTTTGGCTCATCCAACGAATACAAGACCATCGGCAACATTTACAAAGAAGACCTGGCCAAAATCGGCATCAAAATGAACGTCTCCCCGATGGAGTGGGCGAACCTGCTGAAAAAGGTCGACGCCCGCGAGTTTGACGCCGTCACCTTGGCTTGGATTTCTGGGCCCCCGGTCGATTTCCGTCAGATTTGGCACAGCTCTCAAGCCGACCTTCCCAAAGGCTCAAACCGTGTCGGATTTCGCAACGCAGAGGCCGACCGAATCATCGAAGCCCTCGAGCTCGAATTCGACGAAGCCAAACGCAAAGCCTTGTCTCACGAGTTCCACAAACTTCTGTACGACGAGCAGCCCTACACCTTCTTCTACACCCGAAAATCGACGGTGTTTTGGCAACGTGAACTCAAGAACGTTTGGTTTCAGCTCACCCGCCCGCACGTCAACACCCGGCCCTTCTACCTCGAAGGCTGAGCTGAGCGCGCAACAACCATGCTGAACTACGTCATCAAACGCATCCTCTTGATGGTGCCCACTTTCGCCGCGATCTCATTGGTGATCTTTGTGGTGCTCAACTTTGCCCCAGGCACACCGGGCGCGCAAATGTCAACCGGAGAGGCGGGGGGGCAAGACGCCTCATCTGCCGGCGAGCAACGGGAGAGCTACCGCATCTTTAAGGAGCAGTTCAACCTGGACAAGCCGGTGCTGGTCAACACCCGGTACGACCTGGGCCAGCCCGAAATTCAGGCCGAACTTGAGGCAATCTTGAATGTGAACGGTGAAAGCAGCCCCGCCCGCAGAATTCAAGCCCAAGAAGACATTGAAAACTGGGGGCGATACGCCGTGGTCGGCCTGGTTGGTGTCCTTTCAGACACCTCCAACAGCCCAGAGCTTCGCGCCCTTGCCAGCCAACGCTTGACCTTCAATGCCCAAAAGCAAAACAAGTTGGTCTACAAAAAGAACCTCTCCGATGAGGAGCGTGCCCAGGTAAAGGCCATCGCAAAAGCCAATGCCAAGGTCAGAGCATGGAGCTTTAAGGCCGATGCCACCCCACAGGACATGAGCGCCACCACCACCACCTGGAACCGCTGGTTCGAGGCCACCGCAGCCGACTGGGACTATACCCGCCGGGAGCGATTTGAAATCTTCTTCTTCGACACCCGCTTCGCCAAATACTGGGGCAACCTCGCCCGGCTCAACTTTGGCGTGTCCCATGTCGACAAACGGCCGGTCCTTCAAAAGGTGCTCTCCAAACTTAAATATTCCATCACCCTGAGCTTCTCCTCCGTGCTGTTGATCTATGCGATCAGCCTGCCTTTGGGCATTTGGTCGAGCATCCGGCAAAACACACTCGCCGACCGGGTGGTGACCACCATCCTGTTTATGATGTACAGCCTGCCAAGCTTTTTCGTGGCTGTGTTTTTGCTGAATCTGCTCACCCGCGGCACCCCGCTTCAGGTCTTCCCGACCTCAGGGTTTGAGAGCTTGGACACCAGCCAGATGACCTTGCTCGAGTACTTAAAAGATGTCGGCTGGCACATTATTTTGCCCATCTTTTGTGGCTCTTATGCGGCCCTCGCAGCCCTCTCTCGCTACGCACGCTCCGGCTTGCTCGACGTCATCCGCTCAGACTATGTGCGCACCGCACGCGCCAAGGGCTTGCCAGAAGCGGTGGTCATCCTCAAACACGCCGCTCGAAACGGCATGATTCCCATCCTGACCCTGCTCGCCTCCCTGCTGCCAACCCTTATCGGTGGTTCGGTCGTGATCGAGGTGGTCTTTGGCATCCCAGGCATGGGATCCTTTTTGTTCGAGAGCATTAATTTACGGGACTACAACGCGGTGATGGCCGTGCTGCTGATCAGCTCTGCCCTCACCTTGGTGGGCATGCTCATCTCCGACCTCTCCTATGCGCTGGTCGACCCGCGCATCACCTTCGAGTGACCCGATGAGCCAACCGCTACTCCCAGACGTCGCCCCTCCTCAAGACCAAACCTTTGGCGACATCGTCTGGCTTCAATTCAAGAAAAACCGGGTCGCCTACTTCTCGTTGTGGGGGCTGGGCGCCCTGTTCGTACTGGCCACAACTGCCCCCCTGGTCGCTTTGGGGCGTCCGTTTATTTGGAATATAGGCGAGGGCTTCAGCTCACCATGGTTGACCGGGATTTTTGACCGAAACTACTTTGAAAACCCCGTCGATATTTTCTTCAATATGCTTTTGGTCATGGTGCTGCCCATCACAGCCATCGCCTATGCGCGCCACCGCCACATTCTCAGACTGAGCCTAGACAAACGCCCACGCAGGGCCAAGGTTCTCAAGGAATTACGCATCGGGGCGGGCCTCATCTTTGTGTGCTTTGTCGCCATCTTGGTCAACCCCCACGCCGAGCCGTACACCCAATACGCCGACATCGCCGAGGCCCGGGCCGAGGCTGGCGAGGATGTGAGCGCCTTTTTCCCGCCAGTCAAGTACATGTTTCGGAAAACGGGATTCAAGAGCTTGTCGCGCCCAAGCGCAACCCACTGGCTTGGCGTAGATGAGTCCACAAGGGATGTGGCCGTCCGCATCCTTTACGGCACCCGCATTTCGTTGACCATCGGCATCATCGCCGTCGCAATCTATATGACCATCGGCATCATTTTGGGTGCGCTCGCCGGCTTTTATGCGGGCAAAGTCGACATTATCATTCAGCGGTTGATCGAGATCGTGATGAGCATTCCAGCCTTAATCATCATCTTGGTCCTTGTGGCCTTCCTAGAAAAACCGAGCATCTTTCACATCATGCTTGTCATCGGGTTGGTGCGATGGACTGGGGTAGCCAGGCTTGTTCGCGGTGAATTTTATCGCCTTCGCGGCCAGGACTTCGTGACCTCAGCAATCGCCCTCGGCTACCCACCCCAGCGAATTATTTTTGGGCACATTCTCCCCAACGCCATGGGCCCAGTGCTCGTGGCCGCTACTTTTGGCGTGGCTGGCGCCATCCTACTTGAGAGCACACTTTCCTTTTTGGGCCTGGGCGACCTCAGCGCACCCAGTTGGGGCCAAACATTGTCTGAAGGCTATTCATCGGGGGCATGGCACCTGATTTTAGCGCCAGGATTTGCGATTTTCATCACGGTGTCTTTGCTCAACCTGGTCGGTGAAGGCCTGCGTGACGCCCTCGATCCCAAGATGCGAAAGTGAGCCAATCATGAGCCAACCCATCCTCAAACTCGAGCATCTCAAAACCTATTTCCATACCGATATTGGTGTGGTGAAGGCGGTCGACGACCTCAACGTACAGGTCATGCCGGGCGAAACCCTCGGCATCGTGGGAGAGTCTGGTTCTGGGAAGTCGGTCACCAGTTTAAGCGTGATGCGGCTGCTCCCCGGACACATCGCCCGCATAGAGAAAGGCTCGAAAATCATCTTCGCAGGCCAAGACCTAACCGAAATATCCGAAAAGAAGATGCGTAAAATTCGCGGTGCTGAGATCGCGATGATCTTCCAGGAGCCGATGACCAGCCTCAACCCGGTTTACACCACCGGCAACCAAGTGATGGAGGCCATCATTCTTCATCAGGATGTCAGCCCCGCGGAGGCCGAGGCCAAGACCATCGCCTTATTCGACGAGGTGGGCATTCCCGACCCCGCCCAGCGCATCCACATGTATCCCCACGAAATGTCCGGCGGTCAAAAGCAGCGGGTCATGATCGCGATGGCCCTTTCGTGCAACCCCAAGTTGCTGATCGCCGACGAGCCCACCACGGCCCTCGATGTAACCATTCAAGCCCAAATCTTAGACTTGCTACGAAGGCTCCGCGATGAACGGGGCATGGGCATGATCTTCATCACTCACGATCTGGGTGTGATCGCCGAAATCGCCGACGAGGTTGCGGTCATGTACCGAGGCAAACTGGTTGAATATGGCGACATTCGCAGCATCTTTGCGAACGCTAAACACCCCTACACCAAGGGATTGCTCGCTTGCCGTCCCAAACTCGACTCCACCATGAAACGCCTGCCGACCGTGCCTGACTATATGGACACGATCTACCATGACGACGGCAGCTACACGGTGAAGGAACGGGAAGTGTCCGCCCAATGGTTGGCCGATATGTCCACCGCCGGCAGGGAGCGACACCTGTACCCAGCAGCGCGTTTGGGCCAGATCGGTTTTAGTGCCGACGAGGCCGCCTACCCCACGGGCACCACATTTGCTGGCGAAGACGAAAAGCCGCTGCTCAGCATCAGCAACCTCAAGATGCACTTCCCCATCCGCAAAGGGTTCTTTAGCCGTGTGGTCGACCAAGTTCGCGCCGTCGACGGCGTGAGTTTTGATGTCTACAAGGGCCAAACCCTTGGACTGGTTGGCGAGTCTGGCTGCGGCAAGACAACCACGGGCCGAGCGATCATGCGCCTGCTCGAGCCCACCGCCGGAAAAATTGTCTTTGATGGAATCGAGATCACGACCATGAGCCAAGCGGAGCTTCGGAAACACCGCCAGCGCTTCCAGATCATCTTCCAAGACCCATACGGCTCTCTCAACCCCCGGAAAACCATCGAGACCACCGTGATGGAGCCCATGGATGTCCACAATATCGGCGACACATACGAAGAGCGCCGAGCGTTGGTGCTGGACCTATTGTCCAAAGTTGGTCTGCCAGGAAAGCAATTCCTCAACCGCTATCCCCATGAGTTTTCAGGCGGCCAACGTCAGCGTATTTGTATCGCGCGCGCCTTGGCTGTTCGGCCCGAATTGATCATCTGTGATGAGTCAGTGTCGGCCTTAGATGTGAGCGTTCAGGCTCAGGTACTCAACCTGCTTAAAGACCTTCAAGCCGAGCTTGGGTTGACCTATATCTTTATCAGCCACGATTTATCGGTCGTGAAATTCATGAGCGATATGATGGCTGTGATGAACGACGGAAAGTTTGTGGAGTTCGGCCCATCCGAATCCATCTACGCCGACCCCAAAGAGGCCTACACTGAGGGGCTGATCGCGGCGATTCCCCGAGACAATATCGAGCAGATTGAGGCCCGGCAGGCCGAGCGTTTAGCCGCCCAGAAGGGTCAAAGATGAGCGCTTTTTTTTACAATCTACTCTCTGCTGCGGGCATTGTCATCGCCTGCTGGTTCGTGGGTGGGTGGCTCGCCGGCATCATCAGCTCTGTGATGTCTCAAACCCGCGCCGACCCCATGGTGCGCGCATTTGTGGTCCGCAGCACCAAGCCCATGGTCATGGCCATCGCAATCATCGCTGCACTCAGCCAGCTTGGGGTGGATATTCGGGTCTTGCTGGCCATCGCCGCGGCTGCAGCCATCGCTGTGGGTTTGGGGCTATCGGGGCCTGTGTCGAGCTTTATCGCCGGCGGAATTTTATTTTCGCGCCGTCCCTTTCGCGTGGGAGATGTGGTCGTTTTGGCCGATATCACTGGCACCGTAGCAGGCATCGGCTGGCTGAGTGTACTCCTCGATGAGCCCGATGGCACACGTGTGATTATCCCCAACCGTCTGGTGGTCTCTCACCCCATGCGGATTCGTTCTAGAGCCAATGAAACACACCCAGAGGAGACCACATGAATCCCCAAGATATGATCGATGCCTGTAAAGAGCACACCCTCTTTTCTTGGGCTGCCCGCGCCAAAGTCGACCCCATGCCCATCACCCGCGCCCAGGGTATTTATCTATATGGCCCATCTGGCGAAAAATGGATGGATTTTAACTCTCAGTTGATGAGCGTGAATATTGGGCACTCACACCCCAAGGTTGTCGCCGCCATGAAGGCCGCCGCAGACGGTGTGATCTACGCATTCCCCGGTGCTGCCACACCTTCGCGAGCCGCGTTATCCATCAAGTTGGCCGCCTTGATGCCCGAAGACATCAACACTTTCTTCTTTACGCTCGGCGGTGCAGAGGCCAATGAAAACGCCATCAAACTCGCCCGCCAATATACCGGGCGTCACAAGATTTTAAGCCGGTACCGCAGCTACCACGGCGCCACCAATGCCTGCATGCAGATGACCGGCGACCCAAGACGTTGGGCGAACGAACCCGGAGCCCCAGGCTTCATCCGTGTCATGGACCCCCATCCTTACACCTATAGCTTTGGCAATACCGACGATGAAATCGTCAGGAACAACCTGACTTATTTGGAAGAGGTAATCCAATACGAAGGCCCAAACCAAATCGCTGCGATGTTCATCGAGACCGTGACTGGCACCAATGGAATTTTACCGCCTCCGGTGGGATACCTCAAGGGACTGCGGGCACTGCTGGACAAATATGGCATCCTCTTGGTGTGCGACGAGGTCATGTCGGGCTGGGGTAGGACGGGCAAGCTCTTTGCTTTCGAACACAGCGATATTGTCCCCGATATGGTGTGCATGGCCAAGGGGTTGACCAGCTCCTATGTACCCCTCGGTGCCGTGGCCATGAAAGACAAAATCGCCAAGCACTTTGACGACAATGTCTTTTGGGGCGGGCTCACCTATAATGCCCACGCCTTTGCATGCTCGGTCGCCATCGCCACCATCGATGTACTGCTCGACGAAGGTATGGTGGAAAATTCAGCGCGCCTAGGACCCATCATGCGGGGTCATATGGAGGCACTCAAGGCCAAGCACCCATCGGTCAAAACCCACCGAAACATTGGCTTATTCGGTATGGTGGATCTTCAAAAAGACGCCAAGGGAACACCGATGGCACCGTACAATGGCGCACACCCTGCCATGGGTGAGTTCAACAGCTACCTTCGCGAAAATGGCCTGTTCACCTTTTGTCGTTGGGGCGGCTTTATGTGCAACCCACCGCTGTGCATCACCGAAGATGAGCTCGCCGCGGGCTTTGCGATCATCGATAAGGGTCTAGAAATCTGCGACAAAGTGGTCACGGGCTAGTCAGTCAGGCCAGTCAAAACCCAAGGCCTGCCACCGCGCTTTGGCCTCGCTCATCGACTTGCCCAGGCTCATCACCGTGAGCACCCGTTCGGCATGCTTTACTTCGGTACAAAAAGCGAGCATCGGGTCTGCTAAAACTGAGGCACACAGCGCATCTCGGTCATGAAATCCAGCCTGACGAAGATCCTTATCGGACAAGAAAAACCAGCCACCCCGAAGCCCTGTAGACCGGTGGATTTGCAAGGCGACCCGCCCCATGGTGTACCGCGGATTCACCTCTAATATGGGGAGTAGCCGCAGCTTACCGTCCTGATTTACCACCATGGCATCGATACCCGCTGGACCCCGGTGGCCAAGACCATGGAGCTGCTGGCCAACAAATCGCGCCATATCGGCCAACGCAATGTTTATCGCAGACTTCTTGCTTCCCCCATGAAGCGCTCGTAAAATCGACCGGGAAACGAGCCCCCCCCAAGGGCCGATAACGCCGCCGCGAAATGTACCCGCCTGGGTGGTCCAAAAACGGGTCGTTCCCAATACTTGAGCACCCTCATCTCGCACATCGAGTTGAACCGATACATCGAGCAGCCGCTCGAACCAAGGCTCCAGGACCACCGGCCCATGTGCGAGATGGCTACGGAGCCATTTGTCGGCCCCTGGGTGCTCTAGGCGCACCCGGTGCTGGCCAGAGGCACTCAAGGGGGCCTTGGCTATCCATGCCTGTCCAAGTTTGGCCTGAGCCTGGGCGAGAGTGTGGGCCACAAAGGAGGCGTCATCGGCCCAAAGCTGACTTGGATATTCGCTGGCCAAAAGTTGGCGCCATCCCACGGCCCTGTCCTTGGTGACGGCGCTTACTTGGGCCTCTTTCCCCCAAGGATGAGCCTCACCGAGCAGTCGTGAGCCCAAATCTTCCACGCATCCCACAAACTGAGGGATGCCGATACCCAAGCGATGCAAGCGCCGAAGATGACCAACGGTGGGCCGTTTGGCGATCACCACATCCTCCTTATGGGCCAAAAACATGGGGAGCCCAGCCAAGTCCCGAGAAATGGCTTGCACAGAAGGCTTGGGGCTACGGCCAGCCGCGCGCTCCTCAACAAAAGGGTCGAAGGAGAAAACCCGTGGGGGCCGGCCCCGAGAGACATTGGTGATCTCCATCTCATCGATAAAGGCATCCGTCATCCCCGCACGCTTTCGTCCTGCTCGATTAAACAGTGGGCCCTTTCCCCTTCCAGGGCTCAGGGGGAAAATCAGGCGTTTGCGATAAGTCTCAAAATCTGCACCACCACACAAGCGGGAAAACCAGGTGACTCCATGGCGAACGTGGGCGATTTCATCCTCGTAAACCTCGGTGAGGACCGTGGCTGAATCATGGTCGTCCACAGCGTTGAAACCGTCTGCCCAGTACGCCGCATAATCAAGGTTGGCTTGCTCATAGGTCAAACTGAGGGCGGCCAAAAAGTCTGCGACGTTGTCAATATTCGCCACGGTATCCCAAAAGAAATGCCCGACCCCCGCTTGCCCCAAGCCCACACCCCAATGCTCTGCTCGGTGCTGATACATGCGAAAATGCCGCTGTTCATCGCAGAGAATTTTGGCCAGGCCCCGGCGAAATCCCGTGGGTGCATCAGGGAAGCGCAGCAAAGCGAGCGCCATCAACTCCAGGGCCTGAAGCTCGTGATGGGCGAAACTATGCAGCGCCAAGCCGCGAGCGCGTTCATCCTCAATGCTGCGAAATGTTGGCGATGGCGCCACAGCTTTTTCCGACCGCAAAGCCAAATAGGATGGGCGTCCCGGTGTGTCGGGAACCGCGCAACCACGGCCGGGATGTTGGTCGCTAAACCCCTCAGGCGCAGACAACTTGAGGTCGAGGTCCTCAGTGAACAACACCGCCTCTGCAAAAGCGTGAATCTCCACTGCCCCCCCAAAAAAAACGGCCTGAGTTTGTACCCTGTTGAGTCTGAGGCTGTTTACCAACCGCCCTTGATAATCCAAACGGCGCCGACATCGAGGAATTCATCTCCGGCATCCAACTGAGGCGCGCCAATCAGCACATCTGAAAAGCCGTCGCCGTTCAGGTCGCCAGACATGCTCACCGCGGCACCCGTCCAATCCCCAGCGCCCGCGCCAAGTATTTTGGCCATTGACTCACTCAAATCTGTCGTACCCGACAAAGGACCAAACATCACATATGCAGCGCCTGCATCAGAATCGGTGGCATCCTCTGTCCGGCTCCCGATGACGACATCAGGGATTAAATCGCCGTTGACATCGCCACCACCATCGACTGCACCACCGGCAAAGTCGTCACCGCGTTCACCGATCAACGTCGCATCAGCATCTGCGAGGGGCATGCTCGAACAAAGCTCTCCGTCGTCGCACAAAAACGATGTGCCACCAAACACGATGAAGGCTGCGCCACTGCCC
>DBIS01000305.1:0-728 GCA_002296975.1 Deltaproteobacteria bacterium UBA796
CCACAGCCTCGGGGTTGTAGCAACGAATATCGAGCGCGCGCAATGGGGGCATCGCAAACTCAGCGGCATGAGAGAAAGGCGCATGGCCAAGGTCGTGGCACAAGGCCGCCAACCGTACACAGTGCCGATAGGCTTGCTTGACCTCTCGATTGGCGAAAGGCTTGTCTCGAAAACAGGCGTCAAATGCGCGGCCAACCAGGTGCATCACACCCAAGGAATGGTTGTATCTGGTGTGGGTGGCCCCAGGGAAGGGCAAGTGAGAAAACCCAAGTTGACGAATCCCACGAAGACGCTGGACGAACGGGTGATCAATGATGGTGAACTCGGTTTGGTCCACGGGAATGGCCCCATGAATCGGATCTCGAATCTCCAGGGAAGGGCTCGGGTGGCGGTCCATTGTATCTCCAGTTCGTGCTATACCCCGGCGGGGGCGTATGGACCGTATTGTGGACATCTCAGAGTTGTACCGTGGCGATGTCATTCACCACCCCGCCCTCGGCTTTGCAATCATCGACGCAGTGGAATCAAACGCGCTTAGATTGTCATGGGAGACCGACGGCTCGCGCCTCCCCCCCATGGTCAGCGCGGAGTTGCTGGTCAAAGGCTACAAACGGTGCATCCCCGGTGGGTTTTTATTCAGAAGTGTGATGGAGCCCGACACCCTTCGCGCGCTCGTTGATGCCTCTCCGGTGACGGCGATGCACTTGCTCTTGGATGACCTCGCCACA
>DBIS01000305.1:1043-2975 GCA_002296975.1 Deltaproteobacteria bacterium UBA796
CTCTTGGATGACCTCGCCACAGCTCAGGGACGCCCGGAAATCCGTGACTGGATGACCGGCCGCGGATTGATGAGCCAAGGGCATTTTGACCGCTGGTGGGCAGCACTCGAAAGCGACGAAGACAGCGACAGTCTGGGCTGGTCTGACGATAAACGCACAATATACCCACCCCCCGTCGACGTCGGTCAAACGCCCGCGCCCACCGACGTGTTTCTGGCCTCATCACCACGTGGCAGATGGGCGATCGCGCTAAAGGCCGACCCATCCACACAAAACCGCCTAATGCTACAAGCCATCGGCGCCCGTGACACCCCCGCGATCTTACTGCTGTTGCGCTTGGCACCGGACATTCCAGGCCCCACCCTCAACGCCTTAAGAAAGCTCGCCCGTGCCGGAGACCACAGCGTCACAGCAGCCCTGCTCGATCGCGGCGACCGGCCCATGCTGCAAACCATGGTGGGGCCGGCAGGATTTTCGGCAACCCAAGACCGGGTATTGTCCGCCCTCGACCGCCTTGCACCCACCCGAAAACTAGAGGTGGCTGTCGCGATCATGGAGCAAGCCCTGACCATGGAGGGCAACCCACCCGCCGCTCCGTGGTTGTGCTCAATCGCGCCGGGAGGCGCCCCAGCACTCTTGGCCATCGCAGGTGGTATGACGGACTCTCAACGGGCACACGACTGGCTCTCAGACCATAAAAACAGCGAAATTATGGTGGACACATTTATCGACGAAACGCCCCGCGACACTGTCGAAATGACCTTGGGCCTAAACAGTGCACCAGCAGCTCAGTTGATCGCCAATATCCGCGACATATCCGCAGACCGGCTGTTTCCCTTGAGCATCGCATTCGCGACCGCACTCGCACAACGCCACGCCGAGGCCAAAGCTGGGGGTGTGCTGGGTGCCCGTGTAGACGGCACTGGCCAGGTCAGCTTGGGAGCAGAAGAAGATAGGGACCCGCGAGAAGATGTTCGCGATGGCATGAGGATGCTTCTAGAGGCCGCCGTCGGACCCCTGCCTGCCGACGCTCCATTGGCCGACAATGACCTGTTGCCCCATATCAATCAGCTTAGAAGCGACCTTCCGAGCGACTGGATCGCGGTGGCGATGGTGGCAATGGCAACAGAAATATCCGACCGACACAGCGACGGCGTGGCCCTTTGGACCCAATTATGCATGGGCGCCGCCCTCGACCGCGTGCGCTCGAATGTGCCCAATTTCAACCGGCCCATCGACATCGCTACCGACACTCACATCGGACACGCAAAGTCCCGACGCATGCAAACCAACCAAGATGCAGTCTACTTTGCGCAAAACGATGACTGTAGCCTTTTGCTGGTGGCGGATGGGATTTCCGTGTCCACCGCTGGCAGCGGAAACTTGGCGAGCGCCTTGCTGGTCCAGGCCGTCGCTAAGCTCTGGGAGCGTGACGGTCACCGGCTCACCGACCTCGATGACGAAGCGCTAATGAACTGGATCGAGGCCGCCCTCGTGACCTCCAACCGATCGATTTGCGACACGTCGATGCAGTTGGCACAAGGGGACCTCAGCCAGCAAATACCCATGGGCACCACAGCGCTATTGGCCATCATTCGCAACAGCGTGTTGTACCTTGCGTCATTGGGCGACTCCCGTGCTTACCTGCTCACACAAGGTGGGCTGTCCCTGCTCTCCGGCGACCAAAATGTCCGCGGGCTGTGGCTGTGTGCTCACAAGGCGGGCACACCATTGCCAGATGTGGCAAACGAAGGCTTTGCCCTGGTGGGGTATTGCGGGCGTTTTGACGAGCACGCCAAGGCCTCGCCCGCCGATCCCGTCCGCCGTCAAATCACATTGCTACCCGGAGAAACCGTGGTTTTGTGCACAGACGGCCTTACCGATTACGCCGCGCGCACCTTCAGTGGACAGACCGCCATCGTTGCAGAAGGG
>DBIS01000162.1 GCA_002296975.1 Deltaproteobacteria bacterium UBA796
CCAGCGAAGCTTCGGCACGCCCAAGCCTTGGATGGTGTGCGGGAGATTGCAGCAACAGCAGCCGATGTGTCTATAAATATTCGAGGGCATGGTGCGGTCGCAGTACCGATCAAAGATGGGCACGTCGCTGGCGGCATGGTCCTCGAAGAAGAGGGTGGCGGCCGAGGCCATACGGCCACAGCATGGTTTGAAGGTCCGGTGTCCTCAGGGGAGCTGTGGCTCCGCGCCCATGACGCAGAGGGCGGTGGCCGTTGGTTTGTGACGACACCGTCGAGAGTTGTGGCGATGGTGCCGAGCGGTGACCATCTGTGGGTCGCCATGAAGCGTGGAATTTTGCTGCTTAATAGCGACGGTGAGCACGTGCGAACCATCGATATGGACGTCAAAGATGTGGCCCCCGCCCCAGGTGGGGGTGTGTGGACTGTGGATGGCGTTTCTGTACAACATATTGGTCCCGGTGGGCTCCTCTTGAGCAGTGAGCCAGCGCCGGGTTCAGAGCGGGTTGCAGCCAGCGGCGACTGGGCCGCTGCGGGACTGTTTGATTTGATTTCTGGTCGCTTCGGACCCGACGCTTCAGAGCGGCTTATCGGTGTGTTGGCAGGCGGAACAATTGTGGGCTTGGACGGCAAAGGCGTCGCCGCGCTCAGGATAGATGTCAACAACGCCACACCGCCCGCAATCGCAGCAGCAGATCTCGATGGCGATGGTAAGGACGAACTTTTGATCAGCAGTTTCGGGCGAGGAATCGCTACGATTGACTTGGAGATACCTTGATGGAAACGAAAGACCCGATGGCCGCGATGGCATCCAAAGAAGTGGCAGACCGTGCAGCGGCCTGTAGGGACCTGTCCTCCATGGGTGAAGTCACTCATCTCGAGGCCCTCTGGAAGTTGGTGGCGACCGATAAGTCTCCTGGTGTGCGACTCAGTGCGGCAGCAGCAGCAGCTGATATCTTGTCCCGCTGCAGGCTCGGTGCTCCAAGAGATGCCCTGAGCGATGATCAGCGCGATGTGCTCATGGAGATGTTCAGTCGGATCGACCCTGGTATTAACGCCGGTATTTTCCCCATCTTGGCTTGTCTTGACCGGCCCCGCAGTTTGACCTTGATTTGTGGTGGTCTCAGAGACCCGCGGGGCGATGTGCGCTTGGGTGCGGCCGTGGGCTTGATGCGCCTATGTTCGACCATTGGGGTCGTGGACGAACCAAGCATTGAGCAGACCGTCGTCGCCCTGCTGGGTGACACTCGCCATCGGCCGGATGCAGTCGCGCAAATCGCTCGGGTGTGTGCTGCCGTGGGATTTAGGTCGGGCATTGAAGTCATTCGTCATCTTCACCTCTCAGGTACCCATGCGGACACCATAGTTGAGGCTTTGGGGGTTTTGGATGGGGCCAGCCACCCTCTGGTTGGGGTGTGGTACTCCGATGGAAACGATGCGGGCGAAACCAACCCCAAGCCAGATCTTGGTCCAGCGCTCATGGTTTTTGATGGTCGCGGGGCATTATTTCATAATGGAAAAAATTGGGCGGTAGAAACCAACTTCCAGCCACAGCGTCGAATGTTCATTCGGCGTGTCGGAGAGTCAGAGGCCGGACCGGTATTTCAAGCGATCGGGCGCACTTTTTACGCAGGTTGCGGTGAGTCGGCTGGGGCCATCACCAAGGTGGACTGGTCGACCCCAGGTCGCGAAACCAAGGCCAGTGTCCGGGCGGTCGAGGCTTTGGCTGCTTGCTTGGGCGATACGGCAAAAGGCCATCGTAGCTTGGCGATTTTTGCGATGAATGCTGGCCAGATTGATGTTGCTCAGGCGGCGCTCGTGTCTGCCATCACAGCCAAATCGACCCCTGTGGATTGCTGGTTGGCTCTGGGTGATTTGCTGTGGGAGCGTGACCGTTCAGCTGCTGCAAAACAATATGGGCTCTATGCCAAGAAAGCGAAAGTCAGTGCGGACCCCGAAGGGATGGCGCGGGCCAAAACACGCGCTACCTAGTCTGGGCGTAAGGGGTATGTCGGACGCGGCGGCCCTCAGTCCCAGATGGCTTCAATACGCCAAGCCTCTATTCGGACCCGGATAACCAAGTCAGAGTTGGTGATCGGGAGCATGATGAATGTACGCTCGTCGACCTCATCCCAGCCACCCCCGGTGGGGCCAGCCAAATATTGGAAGACAAATGGCTCGCTCGGAAGCTCCATCGGCATGGACTGTTGGGTGCTGGACTGCTGAATCGCATCGATCCGCAGCACACCTTCATCGGCGAAAAACTGGAAGCTGTCGCCCTCAGAGGCGGGAAGAACGCCGGCAACCATTGTGAACGAGATGGCGCCCGTGTCGCTGACATACCGCTCGCCCTCAAGTGCGCGCCCATCTTGGACCCCAGATAGCGTACCTTCGACCTCCCAATTGCCCAGGACTTCATCAAAGGTGACGGTCCATTCCTCAGTGCGGACGACGCCGCCACAGCTGCTCATCTGAACCCGCCGCGCTGTGGACTCATCTTCGAGCATATCGGGGTTGGATGCATTGCCTACATCATTGAATTGGATGGACTCGAAACCTTGGTTGATCGGTACGTGGGGGCCTTCATAATTAAGCGCCATACAGCCTGAATCGCCCTCGAGGAGGACGAGAGAACCGCTGTACATGGTGGCTGCGACTACTTTTCCGCTGACCCGTGTACCCACATCATTATACTCGCCAAGGAGGACCCGGTCGGGGGTCGCCGATAAGCCGATGATCGGTGACTCAAGTTGCAAGCCGCCGTCGATATCGTCGAGGGGGTTGACGTCGATCCATCGACCATCTCGCAGGTCCAGGACGTCGATTCGGCTCAGTCCAACCAGGCCGACAAACAAGTGTTCGTAAGTTCGGTTGAGGGCGGGATCGTCGAAGAAAGCACCGGTATCGGACAGATCGTCACCAGAGAGGTGTTCTTCAATGAGGGAGAACGCGTCGTGGACATAGGCCAAACTTGAAACAGGGGCTGCTGTGGGGATCTCTAAGGAGCCGCTGGTGGCGGGGTGGTCGAGATTGAGGGTTATCTTGAAGATTCGCGGATGGTGGGCGTCGGCCACGAACAGGTCGGCCATGGATGCGCCAAAGGTCATTCGCCACGCCTGAGCCCCTTCTGGCAAAAGGTAGCGGCCGATTTCAAGCTTGAGCTCAAGGTCCCACACAACGATCGCTGAACGCTCGGTGAAAGGGTCCCAGACGGCGGCAACAATGAGCGAATCGAAGGGAAGCCGCTGCATGGCCAGGATGTTCCCGCCCAGGTCATGCTCGACAATGCCGGTCTCTGTGCGAAAGCTGAAGCGGTCTCCACGAGAGGCTGCACCCTTGATGAGGAACATCAGTTCCTTGTGGTCAGACTGGAACAGTTCGCCCTCTTCGGTCATTTGAGACTGCAGCCCAGAAACGCTCCCTTCGGTTCGCCAGGATGAGCCGTCAAAGATGATGGTCCAGTCTTCTGTGGTGGTCCATCCGTTGGAGAGGGTAATCTTTTGGAGTTTGGGCGCGTCGCCATTGCCGTCGGTATCCTCGAACACAGGCTCGGTGTGGCTGGCGTTTGGCACCACGGGGTTTGGATCCATGTCGACGATATAAGGGGCTTGAATGAGCAGGCCGTTCGCTGTATCGGCTGCATAGATGTCGACTTTGATGTCGTCGGGCGAGTAGGCCACGATTTCGCCCAAGATTCGTCGGGTGCCGGTCGCGATCCATCTGGGCCTTAAAAAGGGTGCCGCCACCTGGTCAGAGAGCAAGGTGGCGTGCTTGAGGTCGAGGGGAACAATGCGCCCGCTTCGGCTGTTGGAAACAAAGCCCACCGCATCTTGGAAGGGACCCATTTCGCGGTGGTCCAACACGGTGGAAGATACCGGCCCGTCGAAGGAGTAGGTGTGCTCATAGCTGTCGTCACACCCAGTGAGGGCCAAGAAGCCAAGAAGGATTACAGATTGACGATCCATGTCAGGACCTCAAGGTAGTTGGGACTTTCTTCATCGATGTTGAGTACACCCAAGCTGGCGTGAGACACGTCCTGGTCGAGGCTGCCGGTGTAGTTTCCGAATACCAGTTGCTTGTGGTCAGGGCTGAGGGTCATGGCGTAGGGGTTCTCTCCAACATTCGGTGTGTCGCCAATGGACATGCCGTAAGGCCCCATACTGAGGTCGAAGGTGGAGATGGAGTTTCGGTTAAAGTTGCTGACGAAAAGCCTGCGTCCGTCGGGGTGGAGCAGCATTTGGCCTGGCCCGACTGAGCTCATGGTTTGTGCGCCCATGTCTCGCTCACCGCCCCGTGGGGTGGCCAGATAGCCGGTGGCAGGATTGTTCACGAAGTCTGGGTACTCGTCGTCTACAATTTCGCTGAGGTCGATGCCGATGACTGAGGCTGGAGAGTCCACTAGGGCGTACATGGTGTCAGAGCCTGGAATGGTTAACAGTTGCCTAAATCCGGTGGCCCAGCTGGTGGTGTTAAGCAAAATGACCGCCTCGACGTCGAGGTAGTTTCTATCGAAAAATCCGCGACTCGGGTCGGAATCGTCTCGCACATCAATCACAAAGATTCCCGCGTAAAGCTTAGAGACCGCGAACAAAAATCCACGTTCGGTATCGAGGTGCAGGGCAGTGAGGCCGATTCCGGTGGTTTGATGCCCTTCGGTGAACCCGTCGAGTGGAATGGCCAAGATATCTTCGCCGCCGCGCTCGGTGGAGAAGCTGAGGGTATCACCCACCCGGGGTGTGTTGGGGGTGCGGTTGAAACGGTCGGGAGCAAAGCCAAATGCGCGGCCGACCCGGACCGAGTCGCCAGTCCATCCACCGTAAGTCATTGAAAAGCCGGTGGGGCTTCGGACCACAACAGGGCGAGTGACGTCTGAGCGGTGAAAGGGGCTTCCTGCGAAGTCAACCACAATGCGTGGGTCGTCGGTTTCAAAAAGAACAGGACGTATAAACGCGGTCTCACCGGTGGCTCTGAATGCGTATCCGATTCGCCAGTTATCACCGTCAAAGCCTGCGTACCAAAGATGTTCGCCGGTGTCATCGGGGATGACGTACCCATCCTTGACACCGGAGTCGTCCCAAGTGCCGGGGTCGCCCAGGCCAAAATGATAGCCCCGAGGGCCGTTTTCTCGAGACCAATTTATGCCGTCGCTGCTTTGGGCCGATCCGATGCGCCAACGGCTTCCGTCAAAGCCCGAGTACCACATCCGAAAGCCGCCAGAGTTGAGGCTGACGACACTGTTGGGCACGACCGAGACCCGGTCCCAGTCGCCTGTGCTTGCGCCGAAGACCTTGCCCTGTCCTGTCCAATTCACGCCATCAACACTGGTAGCGAGGCCGATATTGAAATCACCGTTCC
>DBIS01000323.1 GCA_002296975.1 Deltaproteobacteria bacterium UBA796
GATGTGCCGTCCATCGTGGCCGCACTCGCACCGACCCACCCAGACAGAGTCAGGCAAGAAGCGGCCACCCCAGCCCCCACCCAAGCACGACTGGACTTCCACGGGCGGCTCCCCGAAGATGAACGGCCACGGCATATGGCCATGCTGCTCAACCGAGCCCTCGGCGACACCTTGGTCAAATACCCAGAGGCTTGCATCTTTGGAGAGGACGTCGCCCGAAAAGGCGGGGTTTACCATGTGACAGCCGGCCTCCAAGAAAAGGCAAGCGTGGGGCGCGTGTTCAACACCTTGCTCGACGAGACTTCCATCCTCGGTGTGGCCTTGGGTGCAGCCCAAATGGGCATGCTGCCGATGCCCGAGATTCAATACTTGGCCTATCTCCACAACGCGATCGATCAAATCCGAGGAGAAGCATGCTCGATGCAGTTTTTCTCCTCGGCCCAATACGCCAACCCAATGGTGATTCGCATCGCTGGGTTGGCCTATCAAAAAGGATTTGGTGGACACTTCCACAACGACAATTCGGTGGCATCCCTCCGTGATATTCCTGGCCTCATCATCGCCTGTCCCAGCAACGGCGAAGACGCCGTCGGCATGTTGCGAACCGTCACCGCCGCGGCCAAGGTCGATGGTCGCGTGAGTGTCTTTATCGAGCCGATCGCTCTGTATATGACCAAGGACCTTCATGAAGAAAAGGATGGGCTGTGGTCCTTTCAGTATCCTAAGGCAGACCTGACCGTCGCCGTCGGAACAGCCCGAACCTGGGGCGACGGCACCGACTTGACCATCATCAGCTACGCAAACGGCCACTGGATGAGCCTTCGTGTGGCCAAGCGACTCGCTGCGAAAGGCATCAACATCCGCTGCGTGGACATCCGCTGGATTAACCCCCTTCCGATCGAGGATATGGCCCGAGAGGCATCAGCCACTGGAAAAGTACTGGTGGTGGATGAATGCCGAAAAACGGGCGGTATGGCCGAAGGCATCATCACCGCTTTGGTTGAAAACTGTCCGGACATCAAGATCGCACGGGTCACAGGGGTCGACACCTACATCCCACTCGGTGCTGCAGCCAACCTGGTCTTGGTGAGCGAAGACGACATCGAGGCTGCGGCCACAACACTGGTGAACTCATGAAGCGCGCCCTCATTTTATGTCCTGGCCGAGGCTCGTATAATCGAGAGTCTCTCGGCTCACTAAAAGGGGTCCATAGCGCGTCGCTGCATGTGTTTGACACCATGCGAACAACCCTTGGCCGACCCTCTGTTTCAGAGATGGATGCTTCCGATAAGTTCAGTTCAAAGCTACATATTCGTGGAGAGAATGCCAGTGCACTTACCGCAGGATGCACCTTGGCAGACCTCGACCAAGTGGACCCAAAAGCCTTTGAACTTGTGGGTGTCGTCGGCAACTCAATGGGCTGGTACACCGCCTTAGGCTACGCCGGCGCACTCTCCCTCACAGACTGTGCCCATCTCATCGAAACCTTGGGCCAATACCAGGCTGAGAACATCATCGGTGGCCAAATCGTTTACCCCATCGTCAATGATGACTGGACCATTTGCACAGATACCCTGGCCTTGGTCGAGCAGCTGGTGGCCGACACCCCCGACCTTTATTGGTCGATTCGCCTGGGTGGACAGGCCATTCTGGGCGGGACTGAAACGGCCTTAAATGCTGCAACAGCATCATTGCCACCCCAACAGCGCGGGGCCCACACCTTCCCGATCCGCCTGCCCCTGCACTCGGCATTTCACACCCCTTTGATGCATCACACCGCACAATCCGCCCGCGATGAGCTTGGCAACTTGGACTGGATGACCCCCGAAATCCCCTTGATTGATGGTGTTGGGCGTGTGTTTCGGCCCCACTCATCTCAGCCCCAGCAGATTCGGGATTACACCCTGGGCGCCCAGATTACCGACACCTTCGATTTAGGGTGTGCCATCCAAACTGCACTCAAAACTCTGGCACCTGATGTCGTCATTCTTCCTGGGCCTGGGAGCAATCTCGGAAGTGCTGTGGCCCAAAGCATGATCGCTTGTGGGTGGGCTGGCCTGAAAGACCGCGCTGACTTCATCGCGCGCCAAAAGAGCCGTCCAATCCTTCTGAGCATGGTGCGGCCCGATCAGCGGAAATTGGTGGTGGCCACTTGAGTGACTTGAGCCACCTGGGCCTAAAAGACCTCACTCGAGCAGGATGGCTCAGGGTGGGCATTTCACAAGCCGAAAGCGTCGCGGCTCACAGCTGGGGTGTGTCCTGGTTGGTGATGCGCTTCGCCCCGACGGAGATCGATGCAAATCGCGCGCTAAAGATTGCGATGGTCCACGATTTGCCCGAGGTTCGGACCGGCGACATCACCCCGTTTGATGGAATCGGACCCGCCGAAAAGCACCGGCTTGAAGCCAGCGCTGCAAAAGCAATATTTGATGGCCAACCCGAACTCTTGAGCCTGTGGGAAGAGTACGCGTTGAACGAAAGCCCGGAAGCGAACTTCGTTCACGCATGCGACAAGCTGGACATGGCTTTACAGGCGATTCATTACGCCGCTGAGTTGGGCGTCAACACCGCTGAGTTTATTGCATCCGCGCGGGCCGCCATCGATGACCCTCGACTCATCAAGGTCATCGACGACGCTGAGCAGCGCTGAAAATCAGTAGCGGTAGTGTTGAGGCTTGTAGGGGCCTTCCACCTTCACACCGATGTAATCAGCTTGGGCCTGACTCAAGGTGGTCAGACGAACACCAAATTTGTCGAGATGCAAGCGCGCGACTTTTTCGTCGAGATGCTTGGGCAGGGTCACCACGGTGGGCTTTTTGCCTGATGGGTCGACCAATGGGTTCATCCCGTAATCCTCAGCACTGGCATGAAGCTCAATCTGAGCCATGGTCTGGTTGGTGAAGCTGGCACTCATGACCAAACTGGGGTGCCCGGTGGCACAACCAAGGTTGACCAACCGGCCTTCCGCCAACACCAAAATACTGTGACCGCGGCCTTTTGGACCGTGGGTGGTGTTTTTGAACTTCCACTCGTGAACCTGGGGTTTAATCTCGATTTTTTCGACTTCACCGCTCTCACGCATGCCTTCAAGCACAGCGATTTCAATCTCATTATCGAAATGACCGATATTGCAGACGATGGCGTTGTGCTTCATCTGTTTCATGTGCTCAGCAGTAATGATGCCGAAGTTTCCAGTGGTGGTGACGAAGATGTCCGTGTCGGCAACCACATCATCCATTCTCACCACATCCAAGCCCCGCATACAGGCTTGCAATGCGCAAATCGGGTCGACCTCTGTGATTTTCACCCGAGCACATTGACCCTGCAGTGATTCTACCGAGCCTTTGCCCACATCGCCAAAGCCCAAAACGAGGGCTTTTTTCCCGGCGATGAGCACATCTGTTGCCCGCATAATCGCATCGACCAACGAGTGCCGGCACCCATAAACATTGTCGAACTTTGACTTGGTGACCGAGTCGTTCACGTTGATGGCAGGAAAGAGTAGGCTGCCATTTTGGGTGCGCTCCACCAGCCGGTGAACCCCCGTGGTGGTCTCCTCTGAGACGCCGCGAATGCCCTTGGCCATCGCAGTCCAAAATCCATCACCCTTTTGCTCCCGAACATCCTTGAGCACTTGTAGGATGACCTGCATCTCCTCAACGTCGGTGCTGCTTGGGTCGGCGACCTCACCCTTCTTCTCGAGCTCATGCCCAAGGTGAATCAACAAGGTGGCGTCTCCACCATCGTCGAGAATCAAATTGCAACCGCCGTGTTCTGGCCACACCAAAGCTTGCATGGTGCACCACCAGTACTCCTCGAGGCTCTCACCCTTCCACGCGAACACGGGCACGCCCGCTGGCTCGTCCAAAGAACCGGTCGGACCGACCGCTGCTGCGGTGGCGGCATGGTCTTGGGTAGAAAAAATATTGCAGCTTACCCAGCGAACATCTGCACCAAGATCAATCAAGGTCTCGATCAAAACGCCCGTTTGGATCGTCATGTGCAACGAACCCATGATGCGGGCGCCGGCGAGTGGGGACTTTCCAGCGTACTCCTCACGCAACGCCGCGAGGCCGGGCATCTCGACAAGGGCCAAATCTAGCTCTTTTCGCCCAAAGCGATTGGCGGCTTCACTCCAATCCGCCACCCGGTAAGGCATGTCTGCGAACAGGGGTAAACCCGTGCTCATAAAGGTCGAGGCGTTGGCTGAATTGTTTGTGGTCATGAGGTCTCCAATAGAAAAGTTGGGCGTCCCCCTAACCGAATGCCTCAAACCGTGGGATACCGACCGAGATTTGTTTTTAAAAGCCCTATCCAGGCGGCCATTGGAGTTGACGTCCCCCGAGGATGTGAACGTGGAGGTGAAACACACTCTGACCACCCTGTTGTCCGATATTGGTGACCAAACGATAGCCATCTTCGGCCAAGCCTTGGTCTGCAGCGACTTTGGCTGCGACAAGCATCAACTTACCCAAAAGTTGCTGATCGTCATCGGTCGCCGTCGCGACGGAGACGATCGGTTTTTTGGGGATGACCAAAATATGTATGGGGGCCACAGGCTGAATGTCTCGAAAAGCGAGAATGTCATCGTCTTCGTACAGCTTGTCAGCCGGAATGTCACCATCAATGATTTTCTGAAAAATGGTCATATTTAATACCGCGCAAAAATGGGCAACACGAGCACGCCACCCGCATGAGGCGGCCCAGCCACCATGAAAAATCCGTTCCTGCGAATAGAGACCGTGGTGTCCAGCAGTTTTCCCTTTGGCCCCACAACCTGAACCCTCACCCGGGCGCGGTCTTTATCCCGACTCAGCACTGTCACCAAAACCGAGCGCTGGCCGACGAGTTTAAACCTATTTTCACCTTTGACATCAATTGATGCGCCCTGCTTAGACAGCAAATCAAAGCCACTAAACTTGAGGTTACCCAAGTGTTTGGCGATGGGCTTCAGGTCAGGGTCGATGGTGGCGTGGCCATTGGTGGCCAGCACTGTCCACACCTTTATCTTTACAGATTCAGCCACCTGATTGGCTTTATCGGGTGCCCCATACGCCTGCCCCACAAGCGGCGAAAGCAACAGCATGGCGATGATTACAAACACGCTCATTTTCCCACCTCAATATCGCTAGCAATAAAAATAATCGTCGGAGAATCAAGTCCAAACTGGAGCACCTGTACGGTATTTTGACTGCCAACATCCAAAGACTCAATATCGACTGGTGCGGCCAACATCGGCCCCATCGCACCCTCCAAACTCGGCCCATCCACACCCACGATGCTCAGCATTAAGGCCGCAGCGACAGCAATGCCCACGCCGACCACCGCACCCACCACGCCGAAGCGCCGACTGGCTCGCATCCAACTGATCGGGCCAGAACCATCTACAGCCTCGGCATAAAGCGCATTCTTGAGGTCCAAGCCAGACTCGCCCTCATCCAGTCCACCGACAGTGGACGAAAGGCCAGCCCAAAGAGAAGGGGCTGCACCCGCCTCAGCGACAATCGCATCGGCCACAACAGCCCCAACCCCTCGGCCAACGCCCAAAGCACCCATGACCGCTTGAGCCATCGGACCTGGCACCTCTGGACCGCTTGAAAAAGCCGCTCGGACCGGCAGACCAGACTGCCTGAGCCGGTGCATGACAGCCGAGGCCAAACTGGGGCATGACAAATCACACAATTCGGCCATCAACTCAACACGGGCCAATAGGACTTCACCATCCACGTTTGAACGCTCTTGGGCTGTTTCCAGGCCATCGCAATGACGAAGTTCATTCAATTGGCTGGGGCTCAACTCCTCTTTCATCCGATCGCTCATCCGTTCGGCCGATGCTCTGCGAGCAACACCTGAAGCCGCCGACGGGCATAGTACAGCCGACTCATTACCGTCCCCTCAGGAACATCGAGCACCTCCGCAATCTCCTTATACGGCATGTCCTCGATTTCGCGTAAAACCAAGACCGCACGCTGGTCTTCAGGCAAAGTGTCGACAGCATCCATGATGGTTCTGTACATGCGCTCTCGCTCTACATTTTGCGAAGGGTCATCAGGCTTGGAGTGTAGCCTGACCACCTGCGCGCCCCCTGATGAGCCACGCATTTCATCAAACTCAGCATGATTACGGTGCTTTCGTTTACGGAGGTGGTCGATTGAAAGGTTCATCGCAATCCGACAAATCCAAGTATAAAATCTCGACTCCATCCGAAAGCGATGCAGCGCTTGAAAGGCTTTTACGAAGCAGTCTTGGGCCAGGTCGCGTGCGTCTTCTGGATTTCTGACCATGCCGTAAACCACATAGTATATTCGCCTTTCGTAGCGCTCAACCAGCACACGGTAAGCCTCAGGGTCGCCATTGAGCACTGCGAGCACCATCAAGGAGTCTGGGTCGCTTGGTGGTGGCCCAGCACCTGTGGTGTCGGTTTTTATCTCGGTCATGAATCTCCTCGGCCTGGCCGGCGTTGTCTAGAGGGCGTTCAATGGGCGGCATCCCATGTCTCACCGTCACCCGATTCTACGATCAAGGGTACCTTTAGATTCACCACACCCGTCATGGCGTCTTCTACGGCTATCCGGACAGCATCCAAGTGTGGGATCGGCACCTCCAAAACCAACTCATCGTGCACCTGCAATAACAATTTGGTATGCGGAAACCGCTCGCCGAGCAGGCTGTGCACCTTAATCATCGCAGCCTTGATGATGTCGGCAGCCGTCCCTTGCACGGGTGTGTTGACCGCGATGCGTTCGGCGGCCTCTCTCTCGGTCCGTTTCGAAGCTTTTAGGCCATGAAGAATCCGACGCCGACCCCACATCGTCTCCGCGTAGCCTTTGTCATGGGCGGAGGCCTTCGCAGACTCCATGAACTTTTGAACTTGCGGGTAACGGTCGAAATACTGCGCCATATAGTCTGCAGCCCGCCCCCTCGGAATGCGTAATTCTCTGCCTAAACGGAAGGCGCTCATGCCATAAACAATGCCAAAATTGACGGCCTTCGCTGCCCGACGCTGATCTGTGGTGACCAAAGGACCCATGACCCCAAAAATCTCTGCAGCGGTTCGCCTGTGAATGTCCTCGCCATCGCGAAAAGCCTCTACGAGTGGGCCTTCTCCGCAAAAATGCGCTAAAATTCGAAGCTCGACCTGACTGTAATCAATGCTCAAAAAATGATGCCCGGGCTTGGCGACAAAGCACCGTCGGACGGCACGACCATCCACAGTTCGAATCGGGATATTCTGAAGATTTGGGTTGTTCGCTGAAAGCCTTCCCGTGGCCGCCACAGCTTGATGAAACGATGTGTGGATTCTGCCATCGGCAGCCACAGTCTCGGGCAATGGGTCGACATAGGTTGATTTAAGCTTCGCCAATTCGCGATATTGAAGCATGAGACGACACAGCTCATCACCTTGAAAATCACGCAACTGGGCCAAGGTTTCCGCGTCGGTAGATGGCCCCGTCTTGGTCTTCTTAATTGGCTTCAAACCCCGCTTTTCAAATAAAATTGGTGCAAGCTGCTTGGGGGAATTGATATTGAACTCTTCGCCGGCCTCGCTATGAATTGCTGTTTTCAAAACTGCAATTCGACCACCCAAATCCACACTCATGGCCCGCAAAGCCTCAACATTCACCCCAATCCCGTTCAATTCCATGTCTGCCAGCACTGAAATAAGAGGCAACTCCAATTCGGTATACACCCGCTCTACCGCCTTGAGGCTCTCGCCCATGGCCGCCTCGAGCATGAGCACCACATCGGCATCCTCTGCAGCATAGGTCGTGGCCTTTTCGACACTCACCCGTGCGAATTCTCCATCGACGTCCGCAGTGGCCTCTTTGTATGGAATCATCGTGTGACCTAAATAGCGCTCTGCGAGGGAATCAAGCCCGTGCTTGCGTTGATCAGCAGCGATCACATAGTCGGCCAACATCGTGTCTCCATCGATACCCTGCAAGCTCAAACCATTGGTGCGAAGTACTTTTAAATCGTATTTCAGATTTTGACCGGTCTTTTTAAGCGATGGGTCGGCCAGCAGTGGCCCCAAGGCCGCGATGGCCCCCGCACAGTTCGGCCCATCCACATGGGCTATCGGCACGTAGACGGCCTGGTCGGCCCAGGCGAAACTCATGCCCACAAGCTTGGCTTCTAGGGTGTTCAAAGAGGTGGTTTCGGTGTCGAAAGCAAAACGACCTGCAGCCTTGAGCGCTTTCACAAGTTCATCGCACTGTTCGGCGGTGATCACGGCCCGATATTTCGAACGGTCTACCTTGCTCAGGCTCGTGGCTTTATCACCGAGCATCTCCTGTGCCAGATTCAAGTACCGCCGAAATCTGTACTGGCTAAACCGGGTCTCTAAAGCGGCCCAATCTGGGACTTTGACCGCGATGTCTTCAAGGCCAAAATCGAGTGGCACATCGCATTTAATCGTGACCAAGGTGTGGGCCATCTCAACATCAGCTTTGGCCGCCTTTATGCGCTCACCTGTTTTTCCACCAATGACATCCGCATTCGCCACAACATCTGCGGCGGTGCCAAATTTGTTGATGTACTGCGCAGCCTTTTTGGGTCCAACCCCCGGCACCCCAGGAATGTTGTCTGATTTGTCGCCCATCAAGGCCAAGAGATCAATGATTTGCTCGGGCGCTACGCCCCATTTCTCTTGAACCTCTGCTGGCCCTAACAACGTGTCCACACCGCCACCAAAACGCAGCAACTTCACATTCGGTCCAACCAACTGGGCAAAGTCCTTATCGTTGCTGATGATGGTGATCTGTATTTGCTCTGAGGCATGACAGGCCAAGGTTCCAATAATGTCATCCGCCTCAAACCCTTCCTTATCCATGGCGGCCACGCCCCACTCATGACAAAGCGGTATGAAATGTGGCCACTGCTCTCGGAGATCCTCGGGCATATCGGGCCGCTGGCCTTTGTAGTCCGGATAAATATCGTTGCGAAAGCTCATCCCCCTATCAAAAAGCACGCACATATAATCGGGCTTGTCTTTATCCAACATCTTCTTGAGCATGGCGGTGAAGCCAAAAAGCGCCCGGGTGGGAAAACCGTCCGGTGCGCGCATATCATTTTGGATTGCAAAGAAGGCGCGGAAGGCCTGATTTGACCCATCGACCAGATAGAGCTTTTTCGACATGGTGAGCGGGACCTCTCGATGATAGGTGTTCAACCTGATTCGCCTAACCAGCAGGGAGACAGCATGTCGGACCCCAGACTATCATGGGGCAGCTACAGCCCCCAAAACGTCAACCTTTTCGAGCCCACTGAGGAGCACGCAATGCTCCGCGCGATGGTAGCGGATTTTACCGCCACCCAGGTAGAACCCCAAGCCGAGGCTTATGACGCCAAAGAGCA
>DBIS01000347.1 GCA_002296975.1 Deltaproteobacteria bacterium UBA796
GCATGCAATCAGCAACAAAGGGAGCGAAAGGGTTAGGACTTTGACTTTCATGGCTGCACTGTAGCCCAATACTTGAGGTCTTCACAGGGTGAACTGATGCGCGAGTAACCAAGCACCTACCGAAACCAAAACCAATCCAAGCAGGTAGTCCATCCACCGGCTTTTGTCGGCCAGCCATTCAGTCGCTCCAGTTGAGCTGAGGGCGACCGCAGCAAAAACAAACCAAACACCATCGACCACCATCGCGACCATCGCCACACCAAAGCGCTCGATGGGTACAATATCGATGGGTAGCATTGGCCCAAGTAGAGCCATAAAAAAAATCGCTATCTTGGGGTTAAGAATAGATATGGCCATGCCATCAGCAAATCCCCGAGCGGTGGCGTTTACCGGCTCATTGGCTTCACTTTGACCGGCGAAACGAAGCGCCTGAAGACCCAAATAGAGTAAATATATCCCCCCCAAACGCTCGACCCACCCGATGGACTCAGGGTTTGCATCGAGGATAAAACCCACTCCAAATACTGCGGCCATGGCGTAGACACCGACCCCCAAGGCATGCCCGATGCCGGTTAAAATTCCCTGACGGCGGCCACCGCTGATGGTGTTTCGGACCACCACGGCAAAGCTTGGTCCCGGCGATATGGCTCCGGCAGCGCAAACGGTGGCGATGGATATCCAAGCGGCTGGCCCCATCACAGGCCTCGACTCCATTCGGGTCGCAAGGGAATCTCACCAGACAGCGCCAAATCTAGGGTGTCGACAATGCGTTGGCGGTCCTTGGGTAGCCGGCCGGCCAGCGGCAGGTAGTTGCTGGCGTGATTGGTGCGAAAAAGCGCGTTGGTCGGCCGGGCCTGGGCGACGATGATGCGCAGCTCGCCCAGCAGTTGGGGTACTTCCGGCAGCACCCAGCCGGAGTTTTCTTGTGTGCGATGAAGTGGGGTGTTCGGCACGACGGTCAGTGTCAGCGCGGACAAAAAATTTGGGTCCATCGCGGTCACCAGCTTGGCAGAGCCGTGGGCGTGGGCCTCACTTCGCTCAACACCTCCCGCGCCCAACAAAAAGATGGTGCTGATTTTAAATCCCGCGGCTTTTGCTTTCTCTGCAGCGGCCACGTGGGTGTCAAACAGGTAGCCCTCCGACCGAGAGGCGCCCTTTGGCCGGGGCCCTTTTGCGATGCGACGCATGGTGATCTCGTCGCCAGATTCTGGTCCGATGTAGAGCAGACCCAGCCCCAATGACACCAACTCCACCAACTCCGCTTCCGTCTTTTCAAGAATATTGGTCGCTGTGGCATAGCAACTGACTGACCGTAAACCAGAGAATGTATCAGCGAGACTGCGCAGAATGGGGCGCCAGTGGTGCATGGGCATGATCAGGGCATCGCCATCGGCAACAAATACTTTCTCAACCGATTGGCCGTACTCCATGCCAGCCATCGCGATGTCCTCAAGGGACTCGGCGAGGGGGCGTTGCCTAAAGACCGGCTTGTCGCGGTACATGTCACAGTAGGTGCAGTTGTTCCACGAGCAGCCGATGGTGGCTTGGAGAATATAGGAATTAGCTTCGCTCGGAGGCCGATAAACCTTGCCTGTGTATCTCATGAGTTTTTCGCTCCGCTGCCTGCAATATTGATGACTGACCGCTCTGTGACCGCTTTCTAATTCAAAAAAAAGGGGCTTTTGGTACTGATTCTTGGAATCTGATCCACCACTTCGACCATTTGTTCGAAGATGAATCCCTGGTCCATATATACATCAGCGGTGACGCCACGGGAGTGCGCGAACGCATCCGGCAAAGCGGTGGCTAAGAAACCGACTTGCTTACCTCATGCTGGCCGACTGACGAAATGACCTACTGGTGCACTGGCCTTTGGCGGCCGGGCTATCACTCCCCGCTGGACGCCACCCCATCCTCAGTCTGCTCCTGTCCGATCTTGGCCTGAAGCGCTGCCACCTGAACTTCGATCTGGCGGAACCTCTCCATTTCAGCCTCGAACAGGTTCACCTGCGCCAATCGAGTCTGGTCCACATTGATGAGCATCGACTCGTAGTTTCGCTGACTCATCCACATATTGGCACCGAGCATGGACATGATCACGCTCAGTAGTATGGCCCGCGCAAGCCAGGTGTTTCGACGACTGATCGCCTGGTAGTACTCAAGCTGATCCACTTTGAAATCTGCATCATCCCGTTCCATACTGACCTCCCAAGATCAGGTCCAGTTTACATTTTCATGACAATTGAAATCAAGCAAAAAAAGAGGAATCGTCGGAATTGGGGACAACGGGGATCAACAACAGAGGAAAAAACCCGAGTGGTCGGCCGCCAGTGCTCTGGCCGGTATCAAGACAATAAAGAGACTCGCCAAGCAACCAAAGGCCCACCCTGGCAGTGGGCGGTCGACAGCTGCACCGTGCATATTCAGCCCAATGCGCCACCCAGTCGGCCATGTCGCCGGCCATGTGCAACCTTGTCGTACCATGTGTACCAGTCGGCCCAGCCGGGCGCTGTTGTAGAATGAGCGCCCTCCTACCGAGCCCACCATGTCCGACAAACCCAAGCGCAAAACCGTCGCAGATTACCCAGAGCGGGTGGCCCAGTGGCACCCGACGAAGAATGGTGATTTGCGGCCGAAGGATGTATCGGCGGGTTCAAAGCACAGAGTCTGGAAAGCATGAGCAGAACCCTCGCCAATCGCAGCTCTGCCTTCTTCTTGGACGGATTCTACTCCTCGCTATCCATGGTGGGCCGCATGCTCCCCTGGTCGACACCGTCTCGCTACGGGGTGACGGTCACAAAGAATGTCTCCTACGGTCCACACGGTGCGGCGAACCACCTCGACATCTGGCGACTCAAGGACGCCGAAGGTCCCCTGCCCGTGGTGCTCCACATTCACGGGGGCGGATTTCGGGCGCTCAGCAAAGACACGCACTGGCTCATGGCCCTGACGCTCGCGCGCAGTGGTTACCTGGTGGTGAACATCAACTACCGCCTCTCTCCAGAGCACGCCTACCCCGCACACATTCAAGATGCGTGTACAGCCTGGCTCTGGGCCCTGGAGAACGCGGGAGACTATGGCGGCGACACCGCCCGTATGGTCATCGCCGGGGAGTCGGCCGGGGCCAATTTAACGATGGCGCTCACGATTGCCTGTTGCTACCGACGACCCGAACCTTGGGCCAAAGCTGTCTACGATGCCGGGGTGGTTCCGCGTGTCATCGCGCCCGCCTGCGGCATCTTCCAAGTGTCTGATACCGATCGCTATGGCCGTGCAGGGCTCACCAACCGGTTTGCTCAATCGGTCATGAATGACTGTGAGGATTGCTACCTCCCCCATGAAGACCAACGGACGCACCCAGGCTTGGCCGACCCAGTCTGCATCATCGAACAGCACGCTCCCATCCGACCCCTGCCACCAGCTTTTCTTCCGGTAGGTGGCGCCGACCCACTCAAAGAAGACAATCGTCGAATGAATCAGGCCCTCGTCGCTCGCGGTGTCCACACGATGGAGCGCGTGTACCCCGGTGAACCACACGCCTTCCACGCACTTATCTTTCGCAAAGCGGCAAGACAGTGCTGGAGAGAGATGCTCGCCTTCATGGAGGCCGCCATTCGTCCAGAAGACTGAGCGCCCAGAAAACGACCGGCCTGCCGGCTCAAAGTGGCGACCTCACAAATGATGGCCAAACCAACACATCGCGAACTCAAAACAGCTACTGATGGCGAATGAAATTTCGCCCCCTGTACGCCATATGCCTTTTGTTAAGCTTATGGTCCACCAGCAGTCACGCTCACCGTGATGCGCCCGTTCGAATCGCCGCAGCAAGCAGTCTCACCGATGTGATGGACCTGCTCTCAGAAAACTTTGCAACCATCTCAGCCCACCAAAAGCCGGTGTCGGCCTTTGGTGGCTCCAGCCGCGTCGCCCACCAACTGATCGCAGGCGCACCCGCAGACATCGTGGCGGTGGCCAACCCAGACTGGATGACCGAACTCATCGCGCACAATATCGTAAGCGCCAACACACAGGTCGCCCTGCTGACGAACAGAATCGTTCTCGCCGTGCCCAGAGACAGCACACACACATTGGCGAACCTCAACGCCTTGGCCGAACCTGGATGGACGAGACTGGCGATCACCGGCGACGCTGTGCCCGCCGGCCGCTACACACGACAAGCCCTCGACAAATTGGGGCTGACCCCCATCATCTCTTCTCGGTTTGTTATCACCCCCAACACCCGAAACACCCTCTCACTCATCGCCCAAGGCGAAGTCGACGGGGGGTTCGTCTACCGCACTGACGCCATCGCAGAGCCCCGGGTTCGAATCCTTCACACCATCGACAACGCCCTGCATAGCCCCATCCTCTACCCTTTCGCCCTCACCCAAACAGGGCAGGCCAGCGACACCGCTCGTGCTTTTTTTCGCTTCTTGAAAAGTGACTCGGCGCGAACCCGCTTTGAGGCCGCCGGCTTCGCGACGCCCAAAACAAAAGAAGCAAATAACACAGCTAAAACGCCAACAATTACCCCACCAGAAGCAAGCTACCTGCCACCACTTCGCTTGTCTCTTTGGGTCGCAGCCACGAGCTTGCTTATCAGCCTTCTGCCTGCGATTGCCCTCGGCTGGTTGATGGCCAGAAGACAGTTTTTGGGAAAGGCGCTCCTCTCGACCGTGCTGTTGGCCCCATTGGTTTTACCCCCTGTGGTCACCGGGTTTTTACTGCTCCGACTCTTTGGTAAACAAGGCCCCCTCTCCCCACTCCTCGACCGACTGGGCCTCGAAATCGTCTTCACCCAATGGGGGGCGGTCATCGCAGCAGCGGTGGTGGGATTCCCGCTATTATTGATCCTCTCGCGCCAAGCCATCGAAGGGGTAGACCCACGCTATTCCGCCATCGCCCAAACCCTTGGGCTTAGCCCGTTTCGTGCCTTTTTGAAGGTCACCCTCCCCATGGCCGCCCCAGGTATCGCTGCCGGTGCCGTGCTCGCTTTTGCCCGCGCATTGGGAGAGTTCGGCGCCACCGCGATGATTGCCGGTGACCGCCCTGGGGAGACCCGCACCCTGGCACTCGCCGTGTACGCCATGGCCGAACAACCCACCGGTGAGGCCGCCGCAGCCACGCTGGTATGGGTATCTGTGGCCCTTAGCTTTGTTGCTCTCGTCGCTTATGAACGCTTGGTCTGGCGACAGCTCCGCCGCCGTGAGGTCTCGCGATGAGCCAACACCGCTTCGATATTCGAATCAACCAATCGCTCAACCCGCGCTTTAAATTGGATGTGTCCATTCACACCGATGCCCGAGCCATCGCCTTGTCGGGTGCGTCGGGCTGCGGAAAAACCAGCGTCTTGCACATTGTGGCCGGCATCATGGCTTCGCCCCGCGCCACTGTTCGTGTGGGCAAACACACCTGGCAAGATGACTCCCGCTGCCAGAGCGCTGCACAACGACGGGTTGGGCTGGTGCTTCAAGACGCAATGCTGTTTCCATTGCTCGATGTGCGCCAAAACCTTTGCTTTGGGGCCAAGCGGGCAAAAGGGCGAATACAGCTTGATGACGTGGTAGCGCTGCTAGAGATTCAACACCTTCTCGACCGTGGTGTGCGGTATTTGTCTGGTGGAGAGCGCCAACGGGTCGCACTGGGCCGGGCGCTCTTGAGCGAGCCCAGCGTGCTGCTACTCGATGAGCCTTTCGCACCCTTGGACCCACCACGCCGAGATCGACTGGTCAATATGCTCAACCAAATCCGTTCGGATTGGGACCTGCCCATGATGTTAATCAGCCACGACCCGGTCGATATTCAAGCGCTGGTCGACCAGGTGTTTTTCATGGATGATGGGAAAGTCGTCCGCAATAAATGGCTTCAAACCGAATTGGGTGAATCATGAAGCGACCGAATGGAACCCATCTTGTTTTGTACTTGGGCGTGGCCGCAATCGCCGTCTTCATCTTAGATGACCTTCGGGTCATCGGCCTGATGATGGCCCTTCAAATCGGCTTGTGCTTGCGCGCCGGAATGAGCCCCACCCAAAACGCTCGCATC
>DBIS01000348.1 GCA_002296975.1 Deltaproteobacteria bacterium UBA796
ATGGCAAACGGCCTATTTAATTTACTCGGTGATATGGGCATCTGCACGCCGATGGACATGGGAGGCATGGGGGTCGCCGCCGATGTCACCCACGCCGAGGTTGAGACCCATCGTGCCAGCTGTGGTGGGTTTTTCGTGGCTGAGGTGCATGTGGGCGACGCTGTTAAGCCCGGACATTTATTGGGCTATATTCAGGCACCGGTCGGCGGGGAGCGTCTCGATGAGGTCCGTGCTGGGTCTCGCGGAGTTGTCATGACAGTTCGCGCCTACCCCATGATTCATGCCCAAGAGTTGTTGGTGAGGGTGGCCTCGGTCGGGGCCAGTTAAACCAAGTTCGTTCAACACCCACATATGGGGTGTACGGGAGTTGAGATGGCGAGCGAGTTTGATTCACTGATGGCAGGTATGGGCATCAAACGCATGGGCAACGAAAAATCCAAGCCCGCGACAAAGGTCGTCCGGCGGCGGGCGGGGCAGGCCAGTGTGATTGTCGGTGATGCGCCATCCTCAAAGCAAAAGACTGAAGGTGCCGAGGCACGGCTTGCCAAACTCGAGGCGGGTTTGGACCTCGTCAAGGGTGAGCGGGCCGAAGCAGAGGCCAAAGTCTCTTCGCTCAAGAGCAAGGTCAAAAAGTTGAAGGCGAGTTTGGCCGAGGCCGAGGCTGCCAACAGCGGCCCTCAAGTGACCGTGGCTGCAGTGTTGGCAGAGTGGGGCTTTGAGAGTGCCGAGGAGCGCAGCGCCTTGTTGATGCTCGATGGCATGCTTGAGCGGATCATCTCCAATCCAGACCTGGGCGCAGATGAAGCCCTCCGTTCCGAGTTGGTTGAGGGTGTTGTGCGGGTGTGCCGCGACTGCTCGGGCCCTAAAGGAAAGCTCGTGATCACCGTGTCGCCTCCCGCTTGTTCGACTTGTGGTGGCCATGACATCAACCGTGAGGCCCGACGTTTTGTGGACGCGGCGCTGATTAACGGCCGGCTTCGCATCGTTATTGTCGGGCGCGACACCCACCATCACCGATGGGTACGTGAGCGGGTCGGAGACAAGCGCCTGGTCCTTACCCATGTGTCCGCTGGTGTTCGACGAGATGTCGCCGCGGTGCAAGCCGATGTCGATCACGCTGATGCTGTGATTATCTGGGACCCCGAAACCATCGACCCAGCCCATTTGGCCATATACCAAAGTGCCTCCCGAGTGGGAGAGGTCAGTTCAAGCTCGATGGGTGGGTTTTTGGCTGCCGCTGCCGCCATCATCGCCACTGACTAAGCGCATGAAGCCAAGCCTCAAAAAACGCATATCGGACGTCTTGTATCAACTGGGACCAGCACGATATTACCAGCCTGCGTATGCACAGATTGCCGCCGCTATTGGTCTTTCAACCGGTACATTTTTGGATGTTGGTTGTGGTCCTGGGTGGCTCTCGCTGTATGTGGCTGCCGGAAAACTTGATATCGATGCGGTGGGCATAGACACCTCTACGGCCATGGTTGAGGCTGCCCGTCGAAATAAGGGCTCGCGGCTGAACATCACAATCCGCGAGATGGACGCCGCTGATATCAAGTTTCCCCACAGCACTTTCGATGTTGCCGCTGCTGTACAGTCCGCTCATCACTGGGCTGACACGCCAAAAATCTTGGCGGAAGTGTTTCGGGTTCTCAAGCCGGGCGGTCGTTTTTATCTGTATGAGGCCGCCCGGGAGCGACAGTTGGTTCCCGAGGGCTGGATTTCCAGAAAAATGGGTCTTCCGAGTGATGCCATGGTTCGCTCAGGCTGGCGCCGTTTTGGCATGAACGACTCCGAATGGGCCGACCTTGAGGTGACCGTCCGCCGTTTAGACTTCAGTCGTATCGTTTGCGATGAGCACGGATTTTATCGGCGTATGGTGCTCACCAAGTGAGCTTTTTCCTGTGGCTCGCGTGCGCAGACCTCACAGTTGGGGAGCGGGTTTTGGGAGAAGAAGTTGTTGCTCAGACCCTTCAGGTGGCAGCAGGTCAGGGCCGGGTTGTCGGGCTGCACGGCGACACATTGATCTCAACCGACGATGTAGTGATGGGCGACTGGCGCACCGGCGAGCTGAGTCCTCAGGGTTTACAGCATGTCCGCCGGGTGGGCTTGGGCGAGGCTGGGGCCTGGGCGTGGTTAAAAACTGACACGGTGCTCAGCTTGCCTGACGGCGCTGTGCTCACCGAATTTTCTGGGCGCCCCAGTGCGGTAGATCGGTGTCCAAACGGGGAAATGCTCGCGGTTTATGGGGCAGGTGAGTCGGTTTCGTGCGCTGAGGCAGGTGTTTTGGTGACGGTGTGTGAGGGACCGGTATGTGATGTGCGCCTTGGTGAAGAAATATTGGACACCGTGAGCCCAGGTGGTGCCTTGTCTTGGCTTTCTGGTGTCCCATGTTGGGGCGACCCAATGCTTGAAGATGAGCGCGCATCGGGTGCGGTTCGGTGTGGGGACGGCACGGACATCGTGGGCATGGAGGGCGACCATTTGGGTCTCAGTCTCGCAGGTGATCGGGCGGCCGGAAGGTTCAACCGCCACATCGTTCCGCCTCGGCTCCGGATTGTGTCTTTGAGTGGCGCAGACACATGGCTCATCGACACCGCAGCAGAAAATAGCCGTGTCGCTTTGGCGGTTTCCGGCGCATATGTGGCGATTGGTGTGGCCGACTTTCGCCGGGACGATTCCGGTGGGCGTATTTATGTGGTGGGGCCATGACCGAGGTTTGCCGTTGGAGCATTCGCCAGGCCATGATCGCCTTTGCCCTGCTGGTGATGGTGTCGGGCCTTCTCAGCCTCGGTGTTTTCGGTTTGGTTGACGACCCATCGCAGGCGCTCAACCCAAAAAATCCTGTGGTGCTGATGGCCATGATTGTCGCGACCATGTTCGGTATGGGTGCATCGTTAGTCTATGGCTTCAAGGTTGCAGGGCGATCTGCTTTTCGCCTGGGGCCGGTGGACTTGGAGTATTTGGTGTTCGCTGCGGCCTTGACCCTTCCAGTGTTGGGTTTCGGCCATGCCTGGACATGGGCAATCGAGGCCATGGGGGTTCAGGTACAGCCTCAAACATTCGTGCGCGGTATGTTTGAGACCCCCAGCACCCAGGCCGTGGTGGTGGCCGTCGTTTACGGGGTTTTTGGTGCAGCCATACTCGAAGAGTTGCTGTTTCGGGGTTTTATACAGCCGCCCTTTGTCAGCCATTTCGGGCCGGTGGCAGGGGTGTTGTTAGCGGCTTTTGTTTTTGGTCTCGTCCATGCATCAGACCCCTTTGCGGTGATCCCAACGATGGTGATTGGCGCTGTTGCCGGGTGGTTACGCCACAAGACCGGAGGCCTGGGGGCGAGCATGCTTTTTCATGGGCTGAACAACGCCTTCGCCTTGATATTGACCGCCTTGGCTTGAAGGGAGCGCCTGCTTACCGTTGGCGGCTGGTCCTTAGGGCGATGACGACTGCAGCATGGCCACCGCCCCGGAGGAGGCGACCACTGTCGTGCTCCCATCGATGCGCACAAAGCTCACCATGGGGCCGGGTAGAGTCGCCACGACATCCCCAAGCTTCAAATCAATAAAAACGGTACGCTTGGCGGGTGGCCGATTTAGCCAAAGCAGGGCTGGGTCGGCTGTTGGGTCCACCCCTGCTGGTGGAATGCGGCGGGCGGGCTCATAGTCCAAAAGCTGAAAATCGGGGGCTTCGCCATCGAGTTCTGCCACCAAATAACGGCCATCGGGGCTCACAAATAAGCCCACAGCGGGGCCGTCGAGTTGGATTCGCCAGGTGGTCTTCAGGCTGTGGGCGTCAAAGGCGATCAGGTCCGGGTTGGGCCAGACGATATGGTAGGCCTCACCACCGGTTGGGTGGAGGGCGAGGGTGTTCGGGTACCCAGGTTGGCCGGGATCCAGGCTTGTTCGGGCGGTGATGACCGAGCCACCGAGCCGAACCACGCGGCTGGTCCCTGGCATTGCACCGCGTTGTGCCCGCAAAAAACCGCCGCCTGGTGCTGGGACTGCAGCTTGAAATGGGCTGCGCCATCGATTGGCGATGGATGCGTTCCAGGCTTCGTTAAGGTTGAGGTTCTCAGTCTCTACCGGCCAGATTTCTGGGGGTGCTGATGGGGGCTCTGCGGTGGCTTCGATTGTTTCATCGGCCAACACAAAGCGCACGAGGCCGTCGACGGTACTCAAGGTGCAGACACCTGCATCACAACTCATGGCGCTGACGTGGTTTAGAGGATGAAAGGGTGCGACTGGCGTTGCTTCTTGGGCCGAGGCGCTGGCGTGTTCGGGGGTGGATTTTTTTGGGCCACAAGCCAAAATCAATAAGGTCAGGTGGGGGTACAAACGCGCCATAAGTGTATTTTTCCCAGCTTTACTTCAGGTTGGCTCGGGCTTGGCCGAGTAGGGGCTTGTGGCCGTGCGTAATCTGTTTTGGTACGCCACAAGCAGAGGTTTAGGTGGAAGAGTCCTTCGAAGTTCTGGTCGACCCTCTGCGGGTATTCCGATTGATGTCTCGGCATCAGATAAACAGGTCCACCGCGACCCAAGTGGTGGCCGGGCAGCTGTGCTTGGACAAGGTCACCCACAAAAATAGAAGGCAAGCCCACCTGGACAAATATCGGGACCGGTGCATATTCTCAACGGCCCAATCAGATGGCCGGCCAAGGGTTTTTGCCATGCACGGGCAACGGATCGTGATCGCTCGGGTAAAGGCCGTGCGTGATTATGATGTCGACTATCTGCCACTGGGAGCCAACCTAAAACCCTGTGGTGAGTTGCAAACCGAACACAAGCTCAGCTTCAAATTCGGCGCGTATTTTGATCATGCGGTCAAGATGCAAGCGGCCATCGGCTTTTGCCCTCAGGGCGCTGATACAGCCGAGATGATCGTCAAACCACAGCACCGATATTTCATCTCAGATAAAAAGTTATTCGGCTGGGTGGACGCCGCGAGCACCATCTGCATCAAGACTCTTGAAGGAGAGATGGTCAAAGGTCACCTGGAAAGGATAGGGCGTTGGGAGATCGGGATCGACGTGTGTGGCGTCGAGCTCGTTGTATTCCGGCACGCGCTCGCCAATATCCAGGGTTTTCGATGGGCTTCCTCAAGGGACGACTGACTTTCCGCCGCTATCGGGTCTTAGATCCGCTTCCTGATGACTTTCGGGATCGCTTTGAACTGGCTTTCACCGAGCATGCTTTTCGGGAGAAGAGCAGCATCTCCAAGGGTGAAGAGACCATGGGTTGGGTGCGCGCTGACAACCTGTTGGAGACGGATTTCTCCAATAGGGACAAGTGGCTGTACACCCACTATGTAATGGCCGGCATGCGCATCGATAAAAAGACCTTGCCCATGCCTTTGGTGCGGGCGATGGTCGAAAAGCGCATCGAAGAGTGGTGTGAAGAGAACGGAAGAGAAAAAGCACCCGCGAGCGTTCGCTCCGATATTCGCATGCATCTCGAAGACGATATGTTGTCCCGCACATTGCCCACGGTCAAAGTGGTTCAATTTTGCTGGCACCTCGCCGAGGGTTGGATTTTGTTTGAAAACACCTCTGCGAAGGTCAACGATTCCTTCCGCACCCTGGTCCGCAACTCGTTTGGCATAGGGCTCGAGCCCTTTAGTCCCTTGGACTTCTTGGTGGATACACCCCATTTGATCGATCCGATGGCTGCCGCAGGGATGACCATCATGAGTGGAGGTGGAGGATGACCGACTCACTTCCACATCTTTCTACCGAGTTTTTTACTTGGCTATGGTGGGCTTCAGAAGACGGCGGAGGGCGCATTGACGTCGGTGGTGAGGAGATCATTCTTTGGGTCGACGATCGCCTGGCATTTCGTTTGCCCTCAGAGGACGCCGCCCGGATGGTGATGACCGGTGCCGATACAGCC
>DBIS01000346.1 GCA_002296975.1 Deltaproteobacteria bacterium UBA796
AGATACTCAGCGAGGGTGTGGTGCTCTTCGGAAAGCACGGGCAAGCTGACGTGGTCTTGACCCACTTTTGCACCATTGTCGATTTGGTGCTGAAATGGCCAGGTTCCCGTCATCATCGAGGCCATCGCAGGCGGTGTCCAGGCCGCAGGCGAGAGTGCCGACTCAAAAACCACGCCCCCAGCACCCAAGCTTTGGAGCCAAGGTGTGGTGTCTCGAGCATAGCCATACGGTGTGGTGTGGTCGGCCCGCAAAGTATCGACGGTCACCAACAATATATTGGGCGCACGGGGTGGGGAAGGACTGGACTGAAACCAACCGCACCCTCCCACTATCAGCGCCGCCACCGCCAGCGACGCACACCCGCCCCTCGGGCCAATATGCCGCTTTTTCATCCAGTCTTCGTCATTCATAAACCAAGCGTAACCGGGCACACACCTTCAGCTGAACCACCCTTGAGCGCACATCGTGTAAGGAAAAACACTCAACAGCCCTCAATTTGAGTCCGAATTTTGCACAGAGCTGTTCTGCTCCCCCGTGACGATGGAATGCCCCCGCAGCTTGTCTGGGCCAGAGGTTTGGCACGGTGGAGGCGACGCGACCATCCAACCCCCCTATACTTTAGGCTTGGAGGCAACGATGCGCTTGGGGCTATTGTGCGTGGTGTTCAACGCCTGCGGGCCTGCACCTGAAAAAATCACCGATGAGACCGGCTGTAATGGGCATGTTGAACTTTGCGATCGCCCACTCGATATGGTGACCTTGGCCGGCACCCACAATGCCATGTCCAACGCCGACGCCGGCTGGCTGAGCCCAAACCAAAGCCACGGCATCACCCGCCAGCTTGAGGATGGCATCCGTGCGGTCATGCTCGACACGATGCTGTGGGAGGGCGAGCCCTATTTATGCCATAGCTATTGCGAGTTGGGCGCCCAACCTCTCGAAGAAGGCCTCACAGAAATCGCTGTATTTATGGACAGCCACCCAAGCGAGGTGGTGCTCATCATCTTTCAAGATGGCATCTCGGCATCGCTGACCACCACAGCCATAGCGAATGTCGGCCTGGCAGAGCGTGCGTGGACCTGGGACGGGAAAAGCGCTCCCCTTCCGACATTGGGCACCCTTATCGCTGACGGAAAAACCCTCATCGTCACCGCAGAGCACGAAGGCCCACCCCCTGACTGGTACCACCACGCTTGGACCCTGCTCACCGACACACCTTACGACTTTTGGAATGCTGAGGACTTTGAATGCACAGCGGCCCGCGGAAACACCGAAAGCCCCTTGTTTTTGGTGAATCACTGGCTCAGCACACCCCTCCCCACACTTGATGATGCGGCTTCGGTCAACACGGAATCCACCCTTTGGAAGCGCGCCACAGCCTGCGAAACGGAGCGAAAACGAAGGATCAACATCCTGGCTGTTAATTTTTATAGCGAGGGCGATCTATTTAAGGTCGTCCGCGAACTCAACGGGTTTTAGAGCTAGAACCTTGCTTATCGATTCATGAACACCCATCATAAAAATAGCGCGACCGGCGCGCGCTACGCACCCGACCCTCGTGCGGCGATCAAAACGCAGTTTACGGTTGACGCAGAAAACATGACCGGGCGTTTCGACGTCCAAATCGCGTTGGGATTTTAAATCATGACACCCTTAAAAACTTCTATATTCATAGTGTTTTTGCTGGGGCTTCTCTAGGGTACCCAAGGCACAAACCTCCAGGCTGACCGCTCTAAACAGCTTCGGTTTCCAAAATAGGATAAGTGAGCGCCATGGAGACTCCATGAGCGGTCACTTTCTTTTATGCTTGACGCTCTCCGCATCCGCTTGCACCCCCGACACACAAAACACCCAGCCAACAGAGACGCTGACCACGCCCGACTGCGCTGAGGGTCGCCACTTTGAGGATGGCGCATGCGTTTTGAACGACGCTGAGGCAAACGCTAACGCTACTTGGGATGGCAGCGACCCACTCTGCCTGAACACCTGTATGTGGGCCAACGACGACACCTGCGACGACGGTGGAGACGGCCCAGCCTGGCACCTTTGCGCATACGGCACTGACTGCAGCGACTGCGGACCCCGCGCCATCTGTGAGGACACCTGTTTATACTCAGCTGATGCCGAGTGCGATGACGGTTTCACCCCTGCACTAGATGGCGAAGCGGGCGAGTCTGCCGACACCAACCTTTGTACTGCCGGAAGCGACTGCAGCGACTGCGGCTCTCGGTACTAAGCCCCCTTGGGCGCATGTTAGCAAGCGATATGCTCACCACACTGCTCCTGGCACTTCAAATCGCTTTGGCCACCCCCGCTCCGCTGCATTTGTCTGCCGATGAAGCAGCCACCCTCGAGAAAGGACAGCTGGTCATCAGACACAGCGATGGCAAGGCAGCCATCGGCATCATCAACATCGCGGCCACTCCGGCGAACACCTGGCGAGAGGTCCTCAACGTTGAGCCCAGAGTCCAAGAGGTCGGAACTTCCACCTTTTGCGAAATCTATCAGCGCTCCGATGACACACTCAAGGTCACATGGGGCCTCGGCGTACTCGGGCTCTCGGTCAATTTTCACTTGGTTTATCGTATCGACAATGCTGCGATGTTTCTCGAATACACCCTCGACACCACCCGTGAAAATGAGATCGACTTTGCTGTGGGCTCATACCAAGTACACGCCCACGGTACGACATCCCGACTCGTCTACCGAAACGAAGCCAACCCAAAACCAAAGATGCCCGCCTTTGTCCGGTCTTTTTTGATCAATCGCTCCCTTCGCCAACAGCTCGACGGCATCAAAGCCCGGGCTGAGGCCCACTGAGCAGTCCACCCATTACCGACCTTGCTTGAGCAAACAATGCCTCGATTTGAGCCTCTTCATTGGAAGGGTCGTGGATGGGCGGAACAATGGGCGGGGCGACATAATGGGTAAGCTGAACCGGCCTGGGTATCGGCGCACCTCTTCGACCAGAAAATAACGGCAAAGGGAACTTGAATCGGCGATATAATGCATCGGTTACACGGCTTTTTCGCACACTGAAAATGTCGTCCGCTGCCGGGCATGCAATCAAAATAAGCGGCACCTGCGCCCTTAAAGCCAGTCGACAAAAACCCAGCCGACCCTCCCACCGAACGGTTCGGGCTTGCTCGGTGGGCCGTAAGGATTCCCACATGCCACCTGGTGACACAAAGAGCAGTCGCCCCTCTGAGAGCAGGCGATACCCTGCCTGTGGCGAGGCGGGAACAATCCCGGACTTATACGCCAGATCTTTAAGGATAGGCGCCTTAAAGATAAGGTTGTCACCCAGGGCCAAAGGCAGACGTCCGCTGTGCTCATAGGCCGCGACGCCGAACAAAAAACCATCATATGTCGCCAAGCTGTGGTGAATCACCAACAAAGCAGGACCGTCGGCGGGGATGTTGTCCAAACCCTCGACACGATGACGATGGTATCGACGCAAAGGCGCCAAGGCACGGCGCCAAGCATCGATCATCGCTGAACTTGGATTGGGGGTCGACGGGGTCATCTCGACGGAGTGTAGCGTGACAAAACGCCCCAGCCCACCGCGGTTTTCAGCATAATTTTCCCACCCACGCCGAGAGTTGACTAGACTCCGAATATCAAATCAACGCTATCGGAGTTTCCTATGCGCGCACTGCTCTTGTCACTCATGCTCATCTCTTGCGCTCCCATCGACAAGGACACCAGCTCATCCGTAGACGCTGACGCTGATGCCGAC
>DBIS01000093.1 GCA_002296975.1 Deltaproteobacteria bacterium UBA796
ATCCGCTTTTGATTGGCAACTGGCAAAGCAGTACCGAGCTTTTCCTTGAGGGCATTGGCGCTCAATGTGCCGACCGTTATGCCGTGGTGAGCCTCTAAATGGTGCACGATGGCCTGATCCATATGGTCACCGCCAACCTTTAGCCCGAGACTGTAGACGATACCGCCGAGGGAAATGACCGCCACCTGCGTGTGGCCGGCACCGACGTCGACAACCATTTGGCCGCAAGCCTCGGTCACCGGAAGCCCGGCACCCGCAGCGGCCGCGAGGGGCTGCTCAACCAAATGAACCGTTCGCGCTCCAGCAGCCTCAGCCAACTCACGGACCGCCCGCTTTTCGACCTCGGTGGTGCCATATGGAATGCACATGGCCACCCGTGGGCCTACCCACAAACGCCTGCCCTGAATGCTGACCATTTGATGGCGCAACAAGGCCTCTGCCACATCAAACTCTGTGATGAGCCCATCCCGGATTGGCCGAATCACGCGCACATCAGATGGTGTCCGCCCGAGCATGGCCCAAGCTTCTTGACCAACAGCCATCATATGCCGCTCTCCGTGTCGATCATGGAGAATGGCCACCGCACTGGGTGCACGCGCTACACCATCGCGCCCTTTAATGAGGATGCGAGTCTGGAAGGTACCCATGTCGATGGCCATATCTGCTGACATGGCACCGAAGACAGTATTGAGCATCTGCGTGAATCGGGGATGATTAGGGAAGAAAGATGGCGTGATGGGTGCTGCAATTTACGAACGAAACTGCGACTATCCATGTGTAGCATGGATGAGAGGACGACGCCCAATGCCTACCACACCCGATCGTCAACCGATATTGCACATCATTGGCCTTTTATCCTTGGCCGTTTGGGCGACCGGCTGCTCACGGGCGCCCTTCACCAAAAGGTTCCAGTTCAACCTGATCCCAGACCCCTTAATGGCAGGCCTCGGTGCCGCTGCGTATGGCGACATGCTGGATGGGGTTCGGGTCGACACAAAAAGCACCGACGCTAAGGTCTTGGACAGGGTCGGCAAAAAAATATCCCGAGTTGCCCGCCGCCCATCATACAAGTGGCGGTACACCCTCATCGATGATGACGACACTTTGAACGCATGGTGTTTACCCGGCGGAAAAATCGCGTTTTACAGTGGTATTTTACCTGTACTCAAAAATGAGGCCGGCATGAGCTTTGTGATGGGCCACGAAGTCGGGCACGCAATGGCGCATCACAGCGCAGAACGAATGAGCCAACAAGCCTCGGTCATGGGGGGCTTGACGGCCCTGTACTTGTACATGGACAAAAAGACATCCCTCCCTAAAGAGGCCAAGGACATGCTTCTCGCAGCCTTGGGTGTGGGGCTTGAGGTGGGTGTATTGCTTCCATTTTCACGTAAACATGAGTCGGAGGCCGATGTGGCCGGCCTGATGTACATGTCTCGAGCAGGCTACCCTCCAGAGGAGTCCATCGATGTCTGGACGCGGATGGGGAAAGCCGCCGGAAAGTCCTTCATCCCCACCTTTTTGTCTACCCACCCTAGCCACGACCAGCGCAAGCAAAATCTGAACCAATGGATGAGTGTGGCGAAGAAGCGCCACGCCAGAAATAGGCTTGAACAGGACACTCAAATCACCCTATGGCAGTCGAAAGGGTGAAAAACCCTTGCGGCCAGCTGTATTGGTCGGTATATCCACCCCCTTCAGAGGTGACACATGGCTGTAATGGAGAACATTCGCGCAGGCGCGAACAACCCTTGGATGAAGGCAGTCTTTGCCGCCATCATGCTCGTGTTTGTATTTTGGGGCGTTGGCGGAGCCGGTGGACCCACCAACCAAACCATCGCCGACGTTAATGGCGATCGCATCACTGACACCCAATTTCAGCAGGTGATGCGGAATTATTCCCGCACCCAAGGGGAAGCGAAAAGCGACGAAGACCAGTCTCGAATTGCGGCCCAAGCTGTGGCAGAGCTCATCGAAACCCGAGTGCTTCAGCAAACCGCAGCCAAAAACGACATCGAGGTCTCTGATGACGAGATCGCTCGTTACGTGCTTCAAATTGACGGTTTCAGAGATTCAGACCAAAAGTTTTCGGACAAACTTTATAAGAAAAACCTCAAACGCATGGGCCTCACTCAGGGCCGCTTTGAGGGTCAAATCCGCGATCAAATCACGCTCACCAAACTCTCTGAGTTGGCGTGGAGCGGCGTTCGCATTTCAGAAGAGCAGGTTCGACGGCTGTACATGCAGACCCAAACTCAGGTCACCGTCAAGATGGTGCGCGTCCCAAACAGCATGCTCCTCGACGATGTTGTGGTGGACGAAGAGGCCATCAAAACCTTCGTCACCACAAACGAGGCCGACATCAGGATCCGCTACGAAGCGGATTTTAAACGTCTTTATAAAAAGCCTCAGCGCGCAAAGTTGCGCCAAATCATCATCAAGTCTGATGGCCAAACCGACCCACGCAGCCGCATGGATATCGTGGTCGCCGCCCTCAAGGCTGGGGATGATTTCTCTGAGATCGCACGTGAGCATAGTCAAGGTGTTTCCGCTTCAAATGGCGGCGATGTCGGCACCATGGCCGCCGAGCAACTCAGCCCATCTGTTGCCCAAGCGGTCTTCAGCACCGATGTCGGCGACCTGACTGAGGTTCTCGCCATCCCTGATGGCTTGCTTCTCACCAAGGTAGAGGCCCGCTTTGAGTCTGAAATCACCCCATTCGACGATGTAAAAGCCGATATCGCCCGCGCAATCACCGCAGAAAAGGGCGTTGGCATTGCGGCCGCTGCCTATGCGCAGAAAGTATTGATGCAATGGAGTGCGGACGGCTCACCCAGCACAGAATTACTGGCTGAACAGTCCGTGATGGCCCTTGAAAGCCCACCCTTCGCGGTAGGAAACCCAAGCTTTCCCGGCTTGAGCGACTCACCTGCCCTCATGAAGGCCATCTCCACAGCCACAGGCCCAGGCCTCATCAGCCAGGTCTTCGCAGTGCCAGGTGGACGACTCATCGCTGAGATCACATCGCTAGAGGCCCCAGATGAAGAGAAGTTTGAGGCAGACAAGGCCATCGTTCGTCTCGGACTAGAGGTCGAAGCCCGTAAGCAATGGCTCGCGGCCTGGCGTTCAGACTTGGTCGCACGAGCCGATATCGTCCAGTATTGGCGCCCATAAATTTCGCGCCCCAATCGAACAGACCCCATGATTTTGATCTATGATGGCTTGGGTTTGGTCCTTGGGGGATGTACAAATGGGAAAATGGTGGCCCTTGCTACTGGTGCTGGCTGGATGCACCGCTAAAGAAGGTACATCGCCCTTCGCTGTGGCCGGCGACGACCAAATCGTGACCTCAGGCGTTCGTGTATTCGTTGATGGCTCTTCCTCAACAGACGCCGATGGCACCATCACTAAATACAACTGGACTTTGGCCTCAGCGCCAACAAATAGCACCGTGAGCCTGACGAGCGATGGCGCCATGAGCGAGTTTGTGGTCGATGTATGCGGACGCTACCTGTTGGCACTTCAGGTCACCGACAATGACGGCAACGCATCCAGCCCAGATATGGTCGAAGTTATCTGCACCAGCCCCGCCGACCGGCCCATCGCAAGCTTGAGTGCACACGGCGTTGTGGGTGTAGGCCTCGAATTGTTCTTGGACGGGGTGCCGTCGACAGCACCGAATGGCGCACCTGTTTCAGGTTGGACCTTTACTGTCGAGCACCGACCCGAAGCGGCCACAGCAACACCCAACGCTTCGGGTGTCACCGATTCCATGGCCACCCTGCAGCCAGACGCCATGGGTATGTGGATCATCGGCTTGGTGGTGACCGACGGCATCCAAGATTCCCGAATGGACACCATCGAAGTGTGGGTGGCCCCTGAACCGAACCAAGAGCCAGTGAGTGTCTGCGGCGCCGACCAGCATGTCACCCTCGGCACCTTTGTCACCTTAGACGGCTCTGGCTCCCTCGACCCTGAAGGCGACCGGTTGGACTTTGATAGGTCTCTCGAACGCCCCGACGCGTCGTACGCACCGTTGAATGAGCCCACCACGGTCACACCCAGATTCCAA
>DBIS01000236.1 GCA_002296975.1 Deltaproteobacteria bacterium UBA796
GTGGCGGCTTAGGGTTCTCCAGTCTTTCACGCCCAGCCGCACACAGCCAGCCCGCCTGCGTTGGTTGGCATCCATCACATACACCCAGGCCTCTTCAAAGCCCTGTTCGGTGAGTATGCGTGCGCCGACCCGCTTGTACTTGCCTTCGTTTACCCCTTCAATCAAATCCAAAACGGTCAGCACCGAGGCCTTGTCGAGGCGCAACACCTCACCGTGGATGGGGTCTGCTTTAGGGTTGAGTTCGAGAACTGGATAGCCTGCCTGGGCGCGCCACAGACGGCCACGAACTGTTGCCTCACGCACATCCAGATGGGCGATTAAGCCAGCACGCTCTTCGCCACGAAGCAACGAGCCATAAACAAAGAGTTGTGCCATTTAGCTGCTGACCTCGTCGAGCCACGCGTGAAGTCGGTCCTCGAGGGGGGTGAGGGCGTCGTAGGTCACCCGCGCCTCGGCATCTTCTTGGAGGCGTAAAAAGAGCTGTTCGTTTAAGACCACCCGCTTTCCAACCCGGGAGCAGATACCCGTGGCGACTCCGGTGTCGACCAACTGGGTACCCAAGAGCCCGCCGCTCAGAGGGCGCACCACCAGCCAAGCCTGACTGGCAGCAAAGCGGTCGAAGGCCTCGAGCAGTGTGCCCACCCGGATTTTTCCCCAGTGAAGTGAAGGGCCGTCCTCATCTTCGAGCAGCCTCAGCTTCACATTCTCCTTTCGGTCCAACAAGAGCAGGGCCGAGAGCATTGAAAAGGCGGGACAGTGGGTCAGCATCCTTAACCTCAGGGTGAGGTTGTCGGGGATGGACCGGGGTGGGGTTTCACCTGGAAAGAGGAGGCCACCGTGAACGGCCACACGGGTGTCGACTGGGCTTGGAAGGCGCACGCCGGCGGGTGCTGTGCGGTGTCGGGTGAGGGAGGAGTTGACCCCCGCCACCCCATTGTGAAGGGCGCGAAGCGATGAGGGGAAGGCCACCATCAGGCCGCGGCTGTCGATCGAATCCAAAAAAGTCGCAGCGGTGATAATGGGCGGAAGCCCCGCAGCATTGGCGGTGGGAAGGCTGTCCAGTCGTCGGCCAACCAGAGGCTTTAGGATGGCCTGCTCGACGGTGTCTTCAGTCAAGGACTGCCCAAAGATTCGCTGGTCCCAAGCAGAGAATCGTTTACTCAACTGGGTCCGGTCACGGCGGGCTTGAGGGCTTTGATCGGCCAAGAGGAGTGCTGCCAGGTAATCCCGATACAGGGGGTCTGTGAGTGCGATGAGGACGCCGTCTGCCGCGAACTCACGCCGGGATGCGGCAGAGGCGGTGACAACCAGGCGATCGCTGTGGCGGCTGACATCGTGGCGCCGTGTGGCCAACTCTACATATCCACCCAGGGGGCAGTCGCGTGCGCCCATGGTGTCGAGGAGGGCGCGGATTTGCCCGTTGGTGATTTCGCCGTGGTCCAATAATGCAGTCAACAATCGGGCATACACATCTGGGTTGTGCTCGTTGCCCGCTTTTAGGTTGACTGCGCTTGCTTTGCTCTGCTGCGTCAAAATATTCGGTTCGCCCGGCCCTTGACTGGCAAACAAAAAGGACATTTGCTGGCCTTTGGGCGATGTGGGTCGTGGGCGGTGGCGCAGTGCTGGGGCAAGCAGGCCGCGGAGCGCAGTGGCTCGCCGTCGCGCGGTGCGTGGGGACATGCTCGGTTCGTTCTCAAGAATAAATGATGTAATGACCTCGGCGGAAGGTAGATCTCCACGCCCCGACATGAGCGCTTGTACCAAAGGGACATTCCAAACGGCGCTGGCATACAGCTTGGGCCTTAGTCGAGCCTCAGCGAACGCGTAGGCCACCCCTTGGGTGGTCAGGTGCACCTCGCGGTCTGTGTCCAAAAGCCCCAGCCACTCGCCAGCTTGGGTATAATAGTGGACTGTCCGCAGCTCCACGCCGAGGACTTCTGCGAGGGCGCGCTGACGTCGAATACCAGAAGCGACCAAGCGCACAAGCCGTTGGAGCAGACGTGGGTTGTTGGCGTTTGGGATCAGATCCGCGCGGTGTTTTCGGGGGCTCATGGCCAAAGCATACACCTGATTTCCATAGAATGATGAAGTTATACTTGAAGACAGGTCTTGACATGGGTAGACCAGTCTCTCTACACTGTTTTTACACCTTGGACAAAGTGGAACTGATGGCCCGCATCGACAGAATGATCCAGCGCGCGGCGATCGGCGCACCAAGCGGCTTTGACCCATCTCAGCATTTTGTCGAACAGGCATTGCGGAGCCAAGCCGCTCGGCGCGTTCGCCTGCACGTGCGGCGAATGGAGGCTGTGGCGGTGCGCACCCCCCGGTGGAGTGAGCCGGCGAGCTTTTTGGAGGACTTGGCCTTGGACCTCGCCGTGGGTGAGCCTGGCGTGGGCTGCAGAACGGTCAACCTGCGACCGCTCAAGGGTCGTTGTGCGAGCGAGTCTTGGCAGTTTACGCTCCATGTTTTTGCTCAACTTGGCCGCAGGGAATGGCGACATCGCCCGCCTGTACTGGTGGCAGACCGCGGCGGATTTCGCTTTGCTCTATCTCAGCTCATCGAAGAGGCTCATGACAGCGCGCTTCACCCGGTCGCCCTGCTCGCTCACGGCGCAGAGTTTGCCCCGATGGAGGTCATTGAGGATTTGGCCCAAGTATGGGGTGAGTACGCACAACGCCATCCAACAGGGCGCCGCACCACGTGGCTCTTGGCCGGCACCTCTGCCCAAGCGTGGTGGGATATGGCCGGAGCACCTCGTGTTGACCTTGTGGACTTCGGAGAGGCCGAGGCCGCAGCCACCATTATTGGTCTGACGCCCCAAACCCCTTTGCATGCGTTGCAGCGCGCAGCCCACTTTAGTGGCGGTGTGCCGGGCCTGGTCAATGCCGTCGCCGATCGGCTTCGCCAAGACCCAGAATTACCTGAGCACGATGACGCACTGTTGGCCAGCCTGGGGTCGGTGGCCAATGAGCTTCGTGGCGCGGTAGATATCGCCCATATGGACACCGCATTGGCCGAACGCCTGTATACACTCGTCGCTGGAGGCCCCGTCATTTTTTCCCCAGAGGTTGACGAGCCGCTCACCATGGCCGGCCTAATCCGGCGGGTCAAGACCCACGGTGAAGACCACGTGCAAATTCGAGCACCCGCTATCTCGACGCTTCTGAGCTAGGATTTGGTTTTCTTGAGTCCGGGCTTGGCCCATCGCACCTGATTGCGGCCATTGGTTTTGGCTGCGTACATCGCCTCATCTGCTAAGGCCACCACATCGTCTGCGCCTTGAATATCGGTGCTGGAATCAATGGACACCCCGCCGATGCTGACTGTGCAGGGGATGTGTTGTCCACCAATATCAAAGGGGACGATCTCGATGGCAGCCCGCAATCGCTCTGCGGCCACCCGAGCACCTGTTGGGGTGGTACAGGGCAAGATCGCACCGAACTCTTCTCCGCCTAAACGGGCGACCAAGTCGGCATCACGCATCGCCCGCTGCATACGGGTGGCCAAATCTTTGAGCACCGCGTCACCCGCAGGATGCCCATGGGTATCATTTACCTTTTTGAAGTAGTCCACATCGACGATGAGCAGTGAAAAGCCCTGGTCGTAGCGTGAAATTCTGTCGATCTCGGTCTCAAGGGCCCGGGAAAATACGCGCCTGTTGTCCAAGCCGGTCAGTGGGTCTTTACTGGCGAGGTCGAGGAGCTTTTTATTGTGCGCCTCAAGCTTTCGGGTGGCTTCTTCTTGCTTGCGGAGGAGTTGCTCCAATCGATTGGCTTTCTCTTCTTGCTCGATGGACATCTGGAGCACGGCCTCTTGGGCCTCTGCCACCACCTCTGTGAGGGTGAGCTGCTGGCCGATCTCCATTCGCAGGTCCAGACTGAGGTCGTACATGCGGTCGTTAATCTTATTGAGGATCTCGCCAAGCTCCTTTTTAATGCCCAAGCT
>DBIS01000240.1 GCA_002296975.1 Deltaproteobacteria bacterium UBA796
TGAGCGCCCACCCTCTCGCGTGTCCTCATCCTCTCCATCGCGCTGCCAAGGAGGCTTCCCACCATTTCCGTTCTTATTCATGGCTGCGCTCTAACGACCCGGCCGCCTCTCTGCGCGTACTTGGGTGTCGTTTCGTAGATCTTTCAACACCACAGCATCAGTTCCATAGACCCAACCTGCGCGTGGATGTGCCATCGGTGGCCCGAGCCCACCCGGATTTATCACCAAACAGTTCCCAACTTGCCCAACCCCGTGGGCCTCGTGAATATGCCCAAAAACCGCCACACCTGACATCGCTTCCAGTCGCTCCGCCACCGCCTTTGACCCCACGTGAGCCCCAGACGGTAGCCGATCAAAGTCCGTATTGAGCGCTGGACAATGACTGAGCAAAATATCGGCGACCGGCAACTTAAGCGTCCGCACATCCGCCTCATCCCACTCATAGCAAAAGCCCATTTTATCTGGTCCAGCACCACCGATTCCCGCGACCACCAAGCCACCCACAGTCCGACTGCTACCATCGATATTTCCTGAAAAACTCAAGCTCGGGTGATCATGATTGCCTGGCACATATAAAATCTCAACACCCAGGCCCGCCACAGTCTTAAAAACCCGGTCGACCGCCAGCAAATACTCCACGCGACGCTCATTATTTTGCTGATGACCCCGCCCCGCACAACAAAAGTCGCCGACCAACAACACCCCATCTAATTTTGGCCCAGTGGCCAAAGCATCGAGAACTGTATCGAGCAGAGGCCAACTGGCGTGAATATCGCCAATGACCCCAAATACTGCGCTCAAAGGACGGGCTTTATCTGCATCAAACCGTACACTGTCACGATGATCACCAACTGCACCGCTGCGCCAATCATCAACTTGGATGAGGCTGAGTCACCGTCAATCACGGCCTGAAGCTCTGGGCCAATCAAGCGCTTGCCGGCCACTTCGACGCCGCCCCAAAAGAGAATACCAGCGATCATCCAAGGGTGAGCAAAGCTGTGACCACCGGTGATCGCGACGCCAAAGCCAGCCGCATAAATCAGGCGACCCAGCATCAACACGCCGAATTTGTGGTTTTTCGCCATCAGCATGGCCAGACTTGGTTTTGAAGCTGCGCCCAAAACCGAGAGAATCATCCCAATCAAAGCGGTAAGCACCAAAAGGTGCGCGAGGTTCATGTGCAAATGGTGCATTCCGGTCGACATAATTAAGCTCCTTGGCCCCGATTAGCCTATCTGGAGGTGAGCCGCCGGTAGATGGTGGGAAGTTGCATGGGTAAAGCGGCAACAGAGTCGATGATGATGTAGCCACCCTCCCCGTACATCTCTCGTAGATAGCCCCGCCCATATGGGTCGACGGTGATGCAAAACGGATGCACCCCCGCCGCTTTGGCCTCGGCCAAGGCCATCTTGGTATCGGCTTGAGCGTATTCATCACTGTATTGATCGCAGCCACAATCAAGCGGCTTTCCGTCGGACAGCAAAATCAAGAGCTTCACCTTGGCCGGCCCACGCTCAAGCTTGGCCACGGCGTGACGAATCGCCGCACCATCGCGATTTTCCATTTTCCAATTGAGCCTACCTATGCGCTCAGCGACACGACCATCCCAAGGATCGTCAAACGCTTTGGCCACATAAAAGGCCACGCTGTGACGGCCAAAACCCGAATAGCCGTAAATCGCGAGCGGGTCCCCCAAGGCCACAATGGCCTCTGCAGCCACCACCAAAGCCTCTCGCTCTACATCAATGATTTTTTTGGAAGCCGTATTGATATGTTCGTTTGTCGACGAGGACATATCCACCAAAAAAGCAACAGCGACATCCCGTTGGTTTCGGCGCCTCGAACGGTACACACCCGCAGGCCCAGAGACCCCAGCTTTACGGGCCATTCGTGCGGCGATCACCGCGTCCATATCGAGCTCCTCACCGTCGGCTAATCCCCGCTTGAAGCGCATGGCCTCCGGCCGTAAGGCCTCGAACGTACGGCGAAGATCCGCAATTAAGCCACCATATTCGGATATCACGCCCGAAACAAACTCTGCGCTGCCACCGGCCAAAGCAAACTCGCTCACCGTCGTCCAATCGGGCTTATATTCTCCGAGAATATGGTCCCACTCCGGATAGCGAAACCGGAGAACTTGGGCCTCGGGGTCGACATCTGGGTCGTGACGAAGATCTCGGCCCACCAATCCCACATCATCCTCTTTCGCCATCGGTCCGCCAGGTGCCTCAAGACGGTCTAAAAAGTCCGACATCTCGGCATAGCTGAGCCCATCAACGTCTTGAGACAACACTGTTTTCCGTGCACGCTCAATGCCATCTTCTCCACCCAAACGCCGAAGCAAATCAGCCGCCGACGCCTCCACGGCCTTGTCTGCATCGCTCATGGCCTGAGGACGAAAACCAAAGTCGGGACTCACCATGGGCCCTGTGGCAGAAGCCATCAACCCCCGAATATGGCGATAGCCAGCGACCATCGCCGCCACACTCCCATTGACGCCAACGCCCCCGGGGTTGTCCGCCAAAACACGGTCCGCCACACCATTCGCTTCCCCATCAGACACCGGCAAACCGTCGAGTTTAGCCGCCACAGCAGCGAGCGCTTTGTCCACTGCCGAATCACCCCAATTTCCTCGCCCCGTGAGCGCCGAATCCAAGGTGTCAATGCGCCGAGCAACCCCCGGATAGACCAACCGAAGCTTCGCCTCCACGCGCGCCCGCTCAAAAATCAAAAACAATGCGCTGGCCACCGATGGATTATCAAACCCACGGACCATGCGCTCAAATGGCATTTCATCGGGCCGGGCCGTCGGCCAGGGACCACTCACCTGGTTGAGATCGATATTCAAAGACCCAAACTCGATAAATCCCGCAGCACGCGCGGTGGCCACCCAGTAGGCAGTCTCGTCTCGCTCATCGTTAAATATATCGATTCGCTCAGGAAGATAAAGATGTCGGCCATCGGTAAATGCGTGCTCGCCCCCGGGCATTATTCGTACAGCAGCACCACAATGGGCCTGAGCATACAAACTGAGGGAGCGAATCATGCTCACCAAACTTGTGCCGGTTTTCCCCTCATTCGCCACCACATGGGCGGTCGCGGACTCCATTTTTAGAAATGCCGACGCCCTTTGAGGCGATGTCTCATGCTGTTGAAGTGCTGTGGCCACAAAAGCGGCCAAGGCGCCGTCGTCAAGGGCCTCCAACAAGGCGGGCAAATGGGTCGCAATCAACGGCGCCGCCGGGTGCGCCTGCTCCAACACCCCGACCATTATCTGATGAAATCGAGGCCTGTTTTTTGGCCCAACCGTCGCCAATATGTCCGGAAGCGACTCAGCGAGCGCTCGAGCGACCATAGGCTGACCGGCTGCGACCAACAGTAATCGCGTGTAAACCTGAGCAACATCAGGCCCCAAAGCCTCGGTGACCGCACGGACATGACGCAGCCACACCCGCGCAGTGCCCCCTCGAGACTGAGACAAATCACGCAAAGCCTGGCGCGAAATCTGTCGGGTCCACCAAGGCCTCCCCATTAAAAGAAGTCCGCGACCACCGCCTGTATTGTGGCGGCCATATCCGGGTCGTCGGTAAGCGCAGCAGACAGTGCGGCGGCGCAGGCCTCTTGTGGGGCGCTACCCTGCGCTATCAACAAGCCTGCATAAATCAGCAAACGGGTCGACACCCCCTCAACCAGTCCCCGGTCGGTCAGGTTGCGCACCCGGCCAGCGATGCCCACCAATGCTGCGGCGATTTTGATGTCGACCCCAGACTCCGTAACCACCACCTCAGCCTCAATTTCAGGGGGTGGATAGCAAAAGTCAAAGGCCACAAAACGTTGGCGCGTGGATGGCTTCAGGTCTTTCAATATCGACTGGTAGCCAGGGTTATAGCTGACCACGAGCATAAAACCTGGGGCCGCATTGAGCACAGCCCCCAGCTTGTCGATGTACAGTTGGCGCCGATGATCGGCGAGTGGATGAATGACCACCATGGTGTCCTTTCGGGCCTCGACCACCTCATCCAAATACAAAATAGCGCCCATCCGCACAGCCTGAGTGAGGGGCCCATCGAGCCAGACCATCTCATCGCCTTCAAGTACGTATCGGCCCACCAAATCACTCGCGCTCAGGTCCTCATGACATGCCACGGTGATCAGCGGGCGATCGAGCTTGTGGGCCATATGGGCAACAAAGCGGGTCTTTCCGCAACCCGTCGGCCCCTTCAGCAGCACAGGGATCTGCGCCGCATGAGCGCGTTCAAAGCCCTCCACCTCGGCGCCCACGGCAACATAATAGGGTGCTTTTTCAATCTTAAATACAGAAGCTTCGGGACTAATTTGACGCATGCCGACAGACTATCACCCTCCGCTTTGCTACTCTGCTCCAAAGGAGAAAAAGTGAGCCAGCGTTGGTTAAATATCAAGTCCGTGATGGAGTTTTCTGTGACAGTCGATCGCATTGACTTTTTGATGGCAAACCCATCCCCAGTGTTGATCGCCGCCGAAATCCGCGATGGGAAATTGGTCCCATCCCCCTTGCCGGGGCGAAACTTGACCATGCATCACCTCAACGCGGCCACCATGGCCGAAGCACCACAAACCCAAACAAGCCCCGTTCGCTTCATGCCCGTCAGGCCGCCCCAAGCCGCCGAGGGCGCACATGGCAGCACATGGTTTAGCGTGGGCAGAACCATCGACAGCGAAATCGTGATCAACGATTACACCGTGTCAAAACAACATGCACGCATGAAAGAAGACCCGCCAACAGGACAGTTCATCGTCCAGGATTTGGGCTCTACCAATGGCAGCTGGGTGAACAAGAAACGCCTTATCAAAGGCGATAGCCGCCCACTCAAAAGTGGAGATGCGTTGCGTTTTGGTCGCCATGTCTTCACTTTTTTGAATGCCCGAGATTTTTACGGCTTTCTGAAGGACTTGGCCAGCACCGAGAGCCTTAGTTAATGCCCGTTGATGCACCCAAGTCAAATCCTCAACACCGCCATTGAAACCCATCACCCCGCCGCGGCAGCTTGCCTGTCAGCCCTGGGGCGGCGCATGTTTTTTCCGATTGGTATTCCAGCCCAGGCCGCACAAGCGAAGTCAGCCAAAATCAACGCGACCATCGGCCAGCTGACAAACGGCCATGGCGCCGCACTGCCGCTCGCTGCCATCGCGGACCACCTGCGAGACATCAGCCTCGAGGACACGACGCTTTATTCACCTCAAGGCGGAAACAAGGCCTTGCGGGCCGCCTGGGGGGAACACCTGGCCAAAAAGGGCGATGGCCCGATGACATCTCCGTTTTGCACTGTCGGCCTCACCCACGGGCTGAGCCTATTGGCAGACTTGTTTGTCGATAATGATACCGATGTGATTTTACCGAGCCCAGGATGGGGAAATTACGACCATATTTTCGGGGTAAAAGCTGGCGGACGCATCCACCGATACCCGGTGTTTGATGACGGAATTTTCGATCCGAACGCCATGAGCACGGCCCTCGAAAAAATCCAAAATAAAGGGGTGGTCCTTCTCAACTTTCCGGGCAACCCCACCGGATACACCCCCACACCCGAGCAACTGGCCCCGTGGCTTGAGGCGATTCGCAACTGCGAAAAGCCCATCGTGGTCATCTGCGACGACGCTTACGCTGGATTCGTCTATGAGCCTGGTCACCTCGACCGAAGCCCATTTCACGACCTCGCCGACGCCGACCCAAATCGGGTGCTGACGGTCAAAGTCGATGGCGCGACCAAAGAACTTTGCTTTTTTGGCGGCCGTGTGGGCTTTGTGAGCTTTGGGACATCCGGCGAAGCTGGCCAAGCCCTGGACACCAAAATCAAAGGCATGGCCAGAGCGACCGTGTCCACCGGTCCCGCGGTTTCTCAAGCATTGGTCCTGAGCGCACTCAACTCCCCAGACCTCGCGAAACAACAAGCCGACATCTTCGCCCTGAGCCTTAAGCGATACCGCAGTCTCAAACGCTGTTTGGCTGAGGCGAAAATTGACACCCTCCCATTTAACAGCGGATTTTTCGCCCTCATCCCCGTAAAAGGCGACCCAGAAACCCTGCGCCTCAACCTCTTAAATGACGGTGTCGGCGTGGTCGCCTTCCCTCAACACGGAGCCATTCGGGTGGCCTTTTCATCGATCGCAAACGACGATATTCCCAAGCTGGTGAACGCCCTCGCCAAACACATTGAGCGACAAATATGAACAAACAACTCAAATTAGGCATCCTCATCTTGGTGATGGTCAACATCGCGATTGTGGGCTGGCTTCAACTCAAGGGTGAGCCCGCCTCCACCCAGACATCCAAACCAAACCTGCTCGCCGACTTGCTCCAAGACAACACCATGGAAGCGGCGCGCTATGACCTGAGCCAACAGGCTGACACGCTCAACGTCATCTTGATTTCAATGGACGCCCTCCGCTACGACCGCACATCTTTGAATGGAAAAAATCCAAGCCTCACCCCAAACCTAAGCGCCTTCGCCGACGAAGCTGTGGTCTTTCACGACGCCACCGCCGCCGCACCATGGACCTTGCCCTCTACCATGTCGATTTGGACCGGCAGGTGGCCCTCTGTTCATCAAATCACAAACAAACTCTCGCCCCTCTCTGGCGGGAAAATGATCGAAACATCCTTGAGCGCCGGCATTCAGACTTTCCCAGACCTGCTCATTCGGAGCGGGCGTAAAGCTGCAGGATTTACCGGCGGGGCAGGCGTGCAAGGCAAATACGGCTTTAGCCGCGACTTCGACACCTATTTGGACGACCAATATTTCGGGGGCCTCGACCACGCCCTCCCTGCTGCACTCGACTGGCTCGCAGATAACGCAGCCTCACCGTTTTTCTTGTTTTTGCACGGATATGATGTGCACGGCCAATACCCACTGGCACAATCAAAACGGAGCTCCATCAGCTATTCTGGCGCCCTCGATGGCAGCAAAGAAGAACAGGCAAAACTCCGAGAAAAAGGCTTAGAAAACATCGTCAAGCCTGGCGACTCCGCGCACCTCAATGGTGAACTCAACGCTGAAGACACTGAATACTTGATGGCTGTTTACGACATCAAGGTACGAGATGCCGACGAGCGGCTGGGCAGCTTCTTGCCCCGCCTCAAGACCATGGGTTTATATGAAAAATCCGTGATCATCATTGTCTCGGACCACGGCGACGAGTTTATGGAACACGGCGGCATCGACCACGGTGCCACCTTGTACCAAGAGCAGCTGCACGTGGTCTCCATGATTCGCTTTCCTGGCTACGGGCGACGACAAAATGTCACCGCCCCCGTCCGCACCATCGATATGTTCCCGACTGTGTTTGACGCCCTCGGCATCGAAGGGCCAGCCCGGGTGGACGGGGTGAGTTTGCTCCCCTTGCTTCGGGGTGAAGACCTAAAACTCGATGTGTACGCGGAGTCCGATTATCGACTGTTCGTCCATCAGCGCATGGTTCGTCAAGGCCCACACAAGCTAATTTTAGACATGCTCGACGGCGGGCGAGAGTTGTACAACCTGAGCGACGATCCCTCGGAGTCCAAAGACATCAGTTCCCAAGACCCCCGTAGAACCTATGAAATGGAGCAAAATCTTCGCCGTTGGATGGACACATCAAAGACCAATCCACAAGATTATTTGGGCCTCGAAGAACAGCCCATCCAGATCTTCTGAAAGCCCACTGGGCATACAGAGGCTCTCAAGGCTATAATAGCCAGGGAATATATTGGCGTGTTCACACGCCGTACGCTTTATTATTGCTCAACCCGTAGGGGCACCCATGGCCTACAAGCCTTCTCTTGCCGAATTTCTTTACACCGACGCCAATACCGATGTAGACACGACTTATCGCGAGTTGATGTCCGGCCAAGACCAAAGTCCAGTCAGCACCAACACCGCCAAGCCCCGATTCACCTTGATCGTTGGGCCCTCGCCCTTCTCGATGCCCAGAGGCTGGGAGTTCTTTTTGACCTCGCCATACGAGGGCGCCACCTACATCTCAACCGTGCTTCACAACGCGGGCTACCCGGTACGCATCATCGATGTTCGCTTTACGCCCGACCCGCTCGAGTCTGCGCTGGAGCAGATCAAAGAGGGCACCGATGTGCTCGGCGTGTGCACCTTTGAAGACAACTTTCCTTTCTGTCGTGAGCTGATCAACCGAACCAAGGCCGAGATGCCACATGTGCCCATCATCGCCGGTGGGTCATTGGTGACCTCGGTACCTGAGCTGTTCATGCAGACAACCGCCACCGATGTTGCCGTGATCTCCGAAGGTGAGATCACCATCCTCGAGTTGATGGACAAGTTCACCGATGGCCGGTGGCGCACCGAAGATTTGGCCTCCGTCCGCGGCATTTGGTACACCAGCGATGAGGGCGAGCTCAAGTCCACCCCACCCCGTGGCCAAATGATGGACCTCAACGCCCTACCAAAGATGAACCTCGACCTTTGGCCGCAAAGTCAATCCGAGATGGGCTTGCAGCCCCAAATCATCGCCTCGTACAGCCGCGGCTGCAAGATGGACTGTTCCTTTTGTTACCGCACAACGCCCCAAGAACGCGCGAAATCCCCCGAAAAGCTCGATGAGGAGTTGACCGAGCTGAAGGCCAAGTACAATGTTGAGTTCATCTTCTTTGTCGACTTGACCTTTACCAGTCACAAGCGCCAGAGCATCGAGATCATGGATGTCATCAAAAAGCATGACATCGGATGGACCTGCTTGACCCGATGTGCCGACGTCGATGCCGAACGTGCCACCGCCATGAAAGAATCTGGCTGCGACATCGCACTGTTTGGCGTGGAGTCCCTCGGAAAGGAAGTGCTGAAAGAGGCCCGTAAAGGCAACACTGAGAACACCACCATCCGTGCCCAGCGCACAGTTGAAGAGGTCGGGGTTCGCTTTGGAGGGCTCACCATCGTGGGACTTCAAAATGAGACCGAAGACTCTTTGGACCATATGTGTCAGTGGGCAGAGGAGAACAACCACATCACACGGGTGAAATACCTCTCCTTGATGCCAGGCACGACCGTTTACAAAGAAGGCGTCGAAAATGGGCTGTTCAAGTCTGAGATTGACCACCTAAACTGGCTGAGCATCGAGCAAGCACTGCACGAAGATGAGTTCATCAACGTCAACGCCCTGCCCGAAGACGTCATGCGGGACGCATACAAGCGTTTGTACGACGCCTACCAGCCTGGGCCAGTGATGGACTTCACCCACTATCCTCAGCATTTTGAGTTTCATCAGCCCAACACCGATGACGGTAAAACCAACTGCACCAATTATGCAGGCGCAGAATGGCGGGCCGAATGGTCCTCTGCAGCACCACCGCTTGTACCGGGATCTGAGCAATACACCTTGGATAAATGTGGCCCAGCCGGTGCTGCCGAGATGGGTGCGACCACCATGGTGAGCGGCGCCAAGCGCATGGAGCCCGGCGCGGCGAAATAAGGAACTGCACGCTAAGCGCGGCCTTGATAGTCCCGGTCATCATGAACACACCCACACCCTATTCCGCTAAATCTATCCAAGTCCTGACTGGACTCGAGCCGGTCCGGATGCGACCCGCCATGTTTATTGGGTCTACCGGTGTGGACGGGCTTCATCACTGCTTGACCGAGCTCATCGACAACGCCATCGACGAAGTGTTGGCCTGTACTGCCACAAGATTGGCGGTCACGATTCATGCTGACGAAAGCTGCACCGTTGAAGACAATGGACGAGGCATCCCGACTGAGGAATTTGGCGACACCGGAAAATCTGCGCTTGAGGTGGTGATGACCACCCTGCACGCTGGCGGAAAGTTCGGGTCGGGTGCTTATAAAGTTTCTGGGGGCCTTCACGGGGTGGGCTTGTCTTGCGTCAACGCTTTGTCGGACTTTTTGACCGTCGATGTTTGGCGCGACAACATGCATCACCAACAGCGTTTTGAGCGAGGCACCCCCGTCACGAAGATGAGCAAAACACCGGGCGGCTCAGCCACCGGTACCCGCATCCTGTTTAAGCCAGATGCCAGTATTTTCAGTGCCGACGCGCGATGGATACCCAGCCGAATCGGGCGGCGCTTACGAGAACTCGCCTACCTCAACCCCGGGCTGGTGATTCGCTTTATCGATGAACGCGAAGGTGTCGACGACGAGTACAGCTATGAGGGTGGCTTGTCTGCCTTTGTGCGCTCCCTCAACAAAACACGCCTGCCCATCCAAGCCCAGCCGATTTCGCTCCAGGTTGAGGCCGACGCGCTCAATATTCAAGTCGCGATGCAGTGGACCAGCTTGTACGCAGAGGAAATAAAATCCTTTGTGAACACCATCGCCACACCGGATGGTGGTACCCATGTGATCGGTTTGCAACGGGCCATCGCCGATGCTGTTCGACTGGTTGCCGCCGAACGGCCAGAGTTCGGCACCCGCCACAAACAACTGCGCCCCAACGACACCCGCGAAGGGCTTACCGTCGTGTTGAGCATGATGATGCACGACCCGGAATTTCAAGGCCAAACCAAGGGCCGGCTGATGAACGACACGGTGGATGCCACTGTTCACAGCGCCATTCGCGATGCCCTGGTGGGCTGGATGCGCGCCAACCCAGAGCAGGCTGGCAACATCATCAACAAGGCACTCACAGCCGCACGCGCCCGCCTCGCGGCCAACTTGGCTCGCACAGACGCGGAGCATGTCTCCACCCCCGGTGCCATCGATTTGGACACCTACCGCAAACAATTCGGCGTTCGCTCCTTGAACTGGCACGACTCTGCTGTGTGGCTGACCGATGAGCAACTCTTGGCCAAGCACGCCGAGATGGCCGATGTGGCCCCCGATGCCAAGCTGCTCGATGTCTGCTGCGGCTCTGGCGTGGTCGGTCACGCCTTTCGCCATAAGGTCGCCCATATGACCGGCCTCGACATCACCCCTGAGATGGTGGCCCTGGCTCGCACCCGTCTCGATGAGGTGGTCTTGGGCAACGTCTTCGATATGCCCTTCGAGGCCGACGCATTCGACATCGTGTCCAACCGTGAAGTGCTGCACCTCTTTCCGCACCCCGAGCGCATGCTCAGTGAGGTCTTTCGGGTGCTCAAGCCCGGTGGACAGTTTGTCTTCGGCCAAATCGTGCCCTTCAGCGCCGTTGACGCCCCTTGGATGAACCGAATCTTCCGCAAAAAACAACCCCTTTTGCACCATATGTTCTTGCACGAAGACCTTTTGGCCTTGCTCAAAGAAGCGGGCTTTGAAAACATCCAGACCACCGAGATCAACGTGTGGGAAGACATCGACATTTGGATCGACACCGTCGAAACCAGCCGTCGGCATCGCCACGAGATAAAAGAACACTTCTACAACGCACCAAAAGAGGTGCGCGATGTTCATCCCTTTGAGATCAAGGACGACGGCACTGTCATGGACCTATGGCGCTGGGTCATCTACGCCTCGAACAAGCCCGGAAAACAGTCATGAGTCAAGGAAACTCCACCATCGACCACGCCGACGTCGTCCATCATTTCACGGCGCGGGCAGGTCATTATGACAAATCCAGCCACTGGTGTACCGCCGATGACTTGATGGCCAAGGTCGTCGAATGTGTCGACCCACAACCCAACCACACCATGCTCGACCTGGCCTGTGGCACAGGTTTGGTCACCCGGGCCTTTGTGGGCAAGGTGGGAAAACTGGTCGGACTCGACCTCACGCCAGCCATGGCCGCTCAGGCCAAAGAAGCCCTCGACGAATTGGTGATCGGCCGGGCAGAACACTTGCCCTTCGAAACCAACAGCTTTGATCGCATCACCTGTCGCCAGGGCATTCAGTTCATGGACGCTCCCGCTGTAGCCAGAGAAATTCACCGGGTACTCAAGCCCGGAGGGCGCGTGGTGTTGATCGATCTCGCGGCCTACGGCGAAGACGATAAAGATGAGTATTTTGAGGTCCTCCGCCTGCGAAACCCAGCCCGGCGTAACTTCTGGGTAAAGGGCGAAGTCCAGTCTTTGCTCGAACATGCGGGCTTCAGCGCGGTTCATACCGTCGCGCACGTGTCCATTGAGGACGTCGACGCCTGGAGCGCGAACGGGGCCATCTCTGAAGCGCGCCGCGAAGGCATCCGCAATATTTACCGCAACGGCTCAAAGGCCTTCGCAGACCTGCACGCTGTCGCCACCGACGATGACACCCGCTTTACCGACCACATGCTCTTCACGATCACGGTCGGTGTTCGATAAACCCTTCGACACACCCACGGCACTGATGCCCACATCGTCGACCGCCCCCTTTTATATCATCGGCACCGAGCGTTCGGGCTCCAATCTATTGCGCGTGATCTTAAACGCTCACCCCGACATCGATGTGCCCCACCCGCCGCACATCCTGAAGTACTTTCATGCCCTCGAGGCTGGATATGGAGACCTAAACCAAGACAAAGCACGGCGGCGCTTGCTCAAAGATGTGATGCGTTTGTTGGCCGTTCACATCTACCCGTGGGGCCTCAAAATCGATGCCGATGCCGCCATAAATCAGGCCCGACCAGGGGGACTTTTCGGTATCTTTGGCGCGATTTACGACCAACATTTGGCCCACACCAAAAAGCGGCGCTGGGGCTGTAAAAGCACATTTATGGTCCACCATATCGACGCGGCCCTCAAACGAGACCCAGAGGCCAAATTCATTTGGCTGGTTCGCGACCCAAGAGATGTGGCCGTGAGCGCGAAAAAATCGGTATTCAGCCCCTTTCACCCCTTGTTTAGTGCCGAACTTTGGGACCAACAACAACGCACAGCCCTGGGTGCTATCGCCCAGCACCCCGGAGCCATTTTAAAAGTCCATTACGAGGATTTGATCGCCAACCTCAAGCCCGAACTGGAGAAAATTATGGGGTTTTTGGGTGAACGCCTGCACCTCGACATGCTTGAGCATCATCGCTCTGCTGCCGCCAAAAAGGGTGCTGGATTGAGCGAATCGTGGAAAAATACCGGCGCCCCCGTGGTGAAAACCAATGCTGGAAAATACCGAAGCGCCTTGTCTGCCCGCCACATTGCCCTGGTCGAACACGCCTGTACCGAGACCATGGACACCCTTGGCTATACCCGCGACGGGGCCGACACATCCCCACCACCGAGCATCCTGCGCAGCTTTTATGCCCTCCAAGACGGGTGGTGGCAGTTGGGTGTGGAGCTTCGTTCTGCCGTGAAAGACACCAACCATTGGCGCCGGTGGGGACGCGCGGTGTTGATGGCTGGGCTCGGATGGCGAAGGGGGACCCCATGAGCGACGCCACTGACTTTTGTCAGCAGATAAAGCACGTTGTGCTTGTGGCCTCAAGCTCTCGAGGCGGCTCGTCGGTGTCGATGGAAATGCTCCGTCACAGCCGCTCACTATTGCATTTTCGCGGGGAGATAAACCCATTTTTGGCCGCAGCCAAGCTGGTATACCCTCACACAAGCACCGACTGTGACGCCCTGTCAGCCCATCATCTCACCCCCGAAGCACGGAGCGTAATCGCCGCTGAAATGGCCACCGATGCTGGACAACCCGGTCGATGGCCGACGAATCCGACCGAACTGAAGGGCCTCGCCAGCAATATCGCTCGGAGACTCAAAATACAGTGGCCGGCGGTCAATTTTGAGCAGCGCTCAGTACATGAGGCCGTGACCCATGCCGCATCCCTCACCCCACCCGGACAAAAGGCTTGCCCGCAGAGCATTCAAGACTTTCAGCTCGCTCTGGCCGAACGCCTGCCCGGGCTCAACCCATGGTTTTATGACCTCGACCCAAAAGCCATTACGGCTGCCTTGCCGGACATCAAACCCCCAACATCAGCACCCGGCCCAAATATCATCGAGGAGCCACCCTTTGTGCTTCACCAGCCCTGGGACTTGGCCAAACCCAAACAGCTGGGCAACCTACCTTTGCTCATCAAGACACCCTCGAACGCCTATCGGCTGCCCTTTTTACGGGCCTTGTTTCCGAACGCCCGGGTGCAGGTCTTGCACCTGACACGAAACCCTGCGGCAGCCATCAACGGTCTTGTCGACGGCTGGCGATTTCGCGGATTTCATGCCCACAAGCTCGAACAACCACACGGAATCGACGGCGCTCCTGAGCGAAACTGGTGGAAATATGATCTGCCCCCAGGTTGGCGTGCCTGGACACAGCGGTCTTTGGTCGAGGTGGCCGGATTTCAGTGGCGATCAGCCCACGAGCACATACTGGACAACCGCGGTGATGATGCGCTTCAGATACGGTTCGAAGACCTTATCGGCCCCACGCGACATCGTATTTTTGAGCGTATTTTTAGTTGGATGGACGCACCATTAGACCCAAATATGGCCCGCATCATTCAAACCGGACTTCCGCCGGTGATGGCCACTGAACGTCCTAGACAACGGCGTTGGTTTGCCCGCGCCGAGCTGCTCGAACCGGTCTTAAACGACCCACGAGTCGCCCACCTAACCAACGCCCTCGGCTACACCGACAGAGCCACCTGGGTATAAAATAAGCTTAGGGCGCCGACGACTTGGGCTTTAAAGCGAGGCGAATCTCTGTCTTATTCCGGAGTGGAAGCACCGTGACCACCTCGCCCACTGCCGTCACAGCGTCCAACCACATCTGGGCCCGCGTGCTTTTGGATGACAGCCGGTCAGCCACGACCAAACTCTCAAAATGTGCCACCTCACCGGCAACAACCGCTGCCCGTGTGGCTGCTTGAGCCTTGGCGTGCTCGACCTGTTCAGCCGCTTGACCACGAACTTCAGGGATGCGTTTAGATGCATAAGCCTCGGCGGCCAATGCCAAGGTTTCACGGTCGCCACGGGCGGAGGATACGTCGTTGAATGCATCGAGGACCGCAGGTGGCGGGCTAATCTCGCGCACCTCCACAGCATCGATACGCAAGCCTGTGTGGGTGCGATCTAGAAGCGCCTGAGCACGTGTTTCAACAGCACGCTGAAGTGTTCTACGCCCCGTCGTCAGCAAAATGTCCACCTCCATCGTGGCCACAATATCTTTGGTGATGGCCAACACCCCCGCAATCAGGGTGGACTCTCCGTCGACCATCCCCAGCTGGTACACCACCGGGTCTGCCACATTGTACTGAATCACCAAGTCCACATCGATCAGGTTGGTGTCGCCGGTCAACATTCGCACTGGTTTGGGGTCTGCCCGTCGGACCTCACTCACATCCACAAGCTCATGGGCCTCGATGGGTGAAGGCAACCGAAAGCCCAAGCCGGCATTTAGGGTGCGATTTACCTCACCAAAGCGATAGACAACCGCCACATCACCAGCGTCAACGACAACGATTGTGCTCGCGCCCAATCCCGCCACAGCCACCAACCCAAGCCACTTGGCCATGGTCATTTGATGCCCCCAGTCAGGGTTTTAAACAGCGGCCCATCGGAGTCTATGACCAGGACTGAGTCTTCATCGAGCAGGGCCTGGGCGGTCTGAAGCTTGCGCATAAAGATATAAAACTCAGGATCTGCATCATAGGCTTCACCATAAATCTTGGCGGCCCGACCATCCGCTCTCGCACGAACACCCATCGCCTCTTGGTCTGCACCCGCCAAAATCTCGGCGGCTTGACGGTCTGCCTCGGCCCGAATGGTGGCAGCGCGCTCCTCACCCTCTGAACGGTATGCATTGGCGATACGGCTTCGCTCGGCCCGCATGCGCTCATAGATCGATTGCTCGTTTTGAAGGGGCAAGCCTATTGATCGCAGGCGCACATCGATGACCTCAATACCCAAACGGGACCGACCGACCTCGGCCACCCCAGACAATAAATCTGGTGGCAACATGGCCAGTTCGGCGCCTTCTGTGCTCATCAACTCACCAAACTCCCGATGACCCAGCGCAGAAGCAATCCGGCTGACCACCAAGTCAGAGAGCTGGGTTTCGGCGATACGCGCATCACCCACAGCCTCCAAAAAGCGTTTTGGGTCGACCACACGCCATAATAAAAATGCCTCCACGACCAAATTTTTCTTGTCTCGGGTGAGCACTTCAGCAGGCGGAACAGCCAACAGGCGAGTGCGCTTATCGTAACGTTTCACCTGATGCAGCGGCCAAGGCCATCGCAGCTGAAGTCCAGGTTCAACCACAGTTTTCACTGGTTTTCCAAAAAATGTCACCACGACAACCTGCCGTGCATCCACAGTGTAAACACTGGCCGCCATTAAGGCTGCCAATACCACACCCATCACAAAGGGGCGTCTCATCGCACCTCCAAAACATTCGGGTCAATGGGCCAAAGCCCTTCATCATCCAGCCACACCCGCACACCTGCGGGCACAACATACAAACGGAGCGGTCCGAGCCGGTCTTCGATCATCTCTGCGGCGATTCGCTCACGGGTGAGTCGCCGATACGGTGCACCATTGCGAGCAACAGAGCGAAACCACACATCGTAGCCGACCGCCTTGGCCCGGATACGATGTGAATCACCTTGAGCGCCTAGCACTTTCGCGACCGCCAAGCCGCGACTGCGCGGGATGAGGCCTGCCGAATAAGCCTCGGCTTGGTTTATCCGGGCCTTGCGTTCCTCGTCCGCACTGATAACGTCCAAAAATGAGGCCACAACAGGCGCCGGAACCCCAGCGCGTTTGAGGTGAACCCCATCGATGGACACACCAAGCCCGGCGATGTCTGCCGCAGCCTGGGTGGCAGCGAGAACTTTGGCCTCGATCATGGCACGACCGTGGGTGAGCAAAGCGTCCTGATCAGCGTGCGCCACAACCTGAACCATCGCGGCTCGGGCCATGACCACCAAGGCCGCCTCGGCATCGGAGACGCCATAAGCATGGGCCTGGGCATCGTTGACCCCGTACCGCAAAACGGCCGAAAGACTAATGATGGAGGGATCGCCAGTGAGCAACACCTGCTCACCCAAAACCAGATGTTTGGAGGCGCCGACGTCAATCTGAGTAATGGTCTCAATCGGGGGGGGAAAATGAAATAAGAGCCCGGCACCTTGGGACTGTCGAACCGGTGCCCCAAAGCGCTCGACGATACCCACATGGCCGATACCGACCACAGAAACACCACCGCCCAACCACAAGGCCAAAAGGACAACCCAGCGATGGCGATAAGCGAGCAGTTTGCTCACTGGCGCCTCTATCCGCCCATGTCCAGGTCTTGCACTCGCACCGGTGCCGCTTACAGCTGAGAGCACCGCGATGCCCCCACATAAGCCCAGCAAAAGGTTGGCCACCTCGGTGAGCAAGGCCGATAAACCATGACCGATCCATCCGAAAAATAAGGCCAAAGCCAAAATGATCAGCACCAACTGAAACACCGGGTGAGTGTCGCGGTCATCAGCAGCCTCGCCAGCCGCGCAGTAACGGTCCAAAGCGAGCACACCGATCAAGGCCAGGGAAAAACCCAGGGATGATGAGGGCTCCATACTGCCCGCAGCCTGTACCACCGACCACACAACCAAAGCGCCAAGCGCCGCGCCAAGCCAGCGGGTGAGGGATGTGAATCGGCCGTCCAAAAGCGAAGAGGCCGCCGCCGGCCCAAAACGAGCCAGCGAGCATAGACCCAATAAGGTCACGAGCGGGGCCACAGACCAGCCGCCAGACATCGCGCACACCGCACCGAGGTTCAATAAAACCAAGCCGAGGCCGGCCCGAAATAAGCGACTGTTGCGTAATTCTACCGGGAGAAGAGCATCAAGTTCAGCCTCCGCTGAGTCGTGATCACCCCGCTGGGTCACCGCGTACAGCACCCCAACCCCGGCCAAAGCACCCCCGATCCATCCAATGGGAGCGAGCTGCTCCCCATACACAACCAAACCCAAGGTGGTCGCGAACAACACCTCGCTCAAAGACAGCACCGCAGCCATACCCGCAGACACTTTTTTCATGCCGAGGTTCAGCAGATAAAAAGGAATATTGGTGCAAATGATGGCCAGCCCAAAAATCCAGACCAGAGAGGCAGGAGGCACGATAAAGCCGCCAAAGACCACGGCCACCACGGTCAACAACACAGCCGCCACGGTCCAAGCCACAAAGAGCGTGCCCAAAATAGGCGTCTCTTGTCGTCGGGTCATGCGGGTCAAAACGAGCACACCCGCGTAGCCAATAGCGGAGACGAAGGCTAAAAAGTCACCGAGTAAAAACCGCGAAGAGGCAAAGTGCGAGACCTGAAAAAGAGACACGCCCGAGAGCATCGCTACACCAAAAAGCGCGATTCCCGCACCGGTCACCGCTGCGGGGCCTGAGCGCTCTTTGAACAACCAAAACGCTAAAGGGAAAACCATAACGGGGGCGAGGTTGTGCAAAAATATGGTGTTGGCAACCGTGGTAAATGCGTAGCCTCCCACAAATGTGGAGGATGCAACCGCGAGGGCCAAACCCAGCCAAGCGCCCAGCTTTAAGGTGGTGGCATCGGGTTTGAGCGCTGCGGTGCCCCCCTCCCGAAGCATCGCGGTGATGGCAAAGACCACCGCGACGAAAATCGCCCGCCATGCCGCCACCCCAAGAATCGGTGCTGCGGCAGCGCGAGTGAACACCGCCATCATCGAAAAGGCGAACATCGCCGCCAGAACAAGCAGCACTGGACGCGATGTAAGCGACCTTTCTGCTGGCATGGGTGCTACCTCCTAAACCCTCGCGCGCGAGGCCCACACATTGTACAGCTATCGCGAGCACTCACGGCGAATGATGGCTGTCAAACACCCCAAAGCACCCGCCGCTTCAACGTAGGCATCTACCTTTAGGGTGTGAACAGACACACCATCATCGCGAAATTGGGCGGCCAACTCGGGGCAGCCAGATGGCATCACCAAGCTGTCGGGGCCGAGTACGACCACATTCATGGCCCTTTTTTGCCGGTTTTCATCACTCGGTGGCACCACCAGGCGTTCCAACTCCCGCTCACAGAGAAGACGGTCGAGGGCTGGAGACATCCGCTCCCCATCCACGATCATCCGGGTCTTGCTCAGCGGCACCATCACACCGAGCAAATGTTGCGCACCGGCTGGAACAGGAAGCGCAATCACCTCAACCCCCATCTCGGACAGCTGGTGGGTCAACCAGGCCAAGCCCGCAGGATTGGTTCGGGCACCGGTACCCACAAGCAAGGTTGAGGCATCCAGCCACAGGGTGTCTGCACCTTCAAATGTGGCCGTGCCTGTGGGGCTGGCAATGATTGCAATTCCCAAGGCCGAGAGCGCTTGGGTGACAAAACGGGCCTCTGCTGCGCGCACCGGTGATGCTGGCCGAGCGACAATAGCCCCAGACGGCGTCATCAAGAACAAGTCGCGCATAAACAGATAATTTAACGGCGGTGGTGTCTTTGGCGAATGACGATGAACCGTCACCCCCACCGACTCGAAAAACCGCTCCACGCCATCACACTGCTCAACCAGCGCCGCGAGGTCCGGCCAACTCAGCATCATGTGCGCGTTGGGCTCGCCACCTTTCCCAAAGTCTGCGCTCGGTGTGCTGATCAACACATCGGTCAAGGGCGACCACTCATTGTGCATGCCGACCGTGCGCCACAGCAAGCCGCTGGCCACATCGTTTTCATGGGACTCAGGCCGCTTATCCCAGAGCTTTCCACCAAATGTTGCGGGCGTATCCACCATCTATTCTGGCTCCGAGGCCTTGAAATACCCCGATTTTTTCAGCTGAGCCTTGAAGGCAGGATCGTGCTTTAAAGCAACGGGGCTAGCCTTTTTAGCCGCCAAAGCCCGAAAGTCATCCCAACGCCCTTGAAGCTCATCAACCACATCGGGGTATTCTCGAGCCAGATTTCGGGTTTGACCCGGATCGCTATCGAGGTTGAACAAACACTTAAAGGGCTCGCCGGGTGCGGGTGGAGGCAAGGGCCGCCCGGTCACACACATCAAAGGCTGCCGAAGCAAGGCCCAAGGTGGAGCGATCACAGCGCCGCGCATGACATCCCGTGGTGTCCAACTCACCCCACCCTCGATCAAGGTGGTGGTCCGAATGGTCGCTTTCGGCTGGGTAAACAGCGGAACCATGCTGGAACCATCAATCCCTGCTGGCGCCACCGCGCCCACCAATTCCAGCACCGTTGGGAGCAAGTCTACATGGCTCACCAAAGACGGAATGGCCGCTGCATTTCCGGCGAGACCTGGCACCCGAATCAGCAACGGCACCCGCACGACACCTTCGAAGTAGCTGTCTCCATGCAAAAATTCTTGATGCTCGCCCAAGGATTCACCGTGATCGGCCACCACAATCAAGATGGTCTTGTCCAAACGACCGGTGCGCTCGAGCACATCCAAGACCGCAGCGATATCGGCATCGAGCCGGCCCATGCTCTGTGCATAATATCCACGCCACGCTGCCAAGCCCTCTGGACCTGACCGTCGGAGGGCATTTTGGAGCGCGTTGGGCCCCTGACTGACCCCGACACCTTGAGTTGCGGTGCCGCCAGATACACCTGGGCGCACCGCGTCTGAGGATGTTGGCGACAAATCATCCCCCCACAACGCCGCCCCGATGCCCGTGGGGTCTCCTCCAGGCTTCGGAGGGGCCACCACAAAAGGAAAATGGGCCGTGCGGGTGTGGAACATCGCAAATATTCGCTGACTGGCCGGCGCAGACGCTATCCAAGACACCAATGGTGCTGCAGATAAGGCGGTCCCCGTTGGGCCTGAGCGTTGGCGCCCATCTGGCTGGTCTGAGGGGGCTTCAATGATTTCGAGGTGCTGAAATCCTTTGTCGAGACCGTACTCTGGGCGAAACCCGCTGGCCGCGTTGATGGTAAACCCAGCGGTACTGTACCCATAAAGGCCCAAAATCTCGGGCAGCGTAGAGACGTCGGAGACCAGGCCTTTGTCCCAACCCACAACCCCAGTCGAGCTACCAAAACGTCCGGTGAGGATGGCCGTCAAGCTGGCGAGGGTGAAATTGCTTGCCGAATAGGCGGCCCCAAAATGGTAGCCCCCTTCGGCCACCCGACTCAGCGCAGGTGTGAGGCCTCGGTCTTGGTACACATCAACATGATCCCGCCGAACCGAACACATGGTGATCAACACCACATCGCAATCCGGGCACAGCGCATCTTTACCCAACGAATCAGAGGCTTTTGGCGCCTCAGAAACCCATGTTCCGGCACCGCCCCGCACCAAAGGCCGTGACGATGGTGGTGGAGCCTGGTGAGCCTCGGCGCTTTTACTTGCAGTAGAGGGCGCTGATGGCACATCTGCGCTTGGGTTTTGACACCCAAAGATCGTGACCAGAAAAATGGTAAAAACAGCTCGCATCTCAGCCAGCATAGCGCGCAGCTATGGCTCAAGTCCCGCCCTTCGAGTAATAGGGGCCAATGTTATTGCTTTCTCTCGCCATCTGGACCTTGACTCCGACCCTCGCAGCCTCCCCGGTCGAAGACTGCCGCGCCACGGCCAATACATGGATCGATGGGCTGATGTCCCACGGTTGCCCACCGCTCAGCCGCTACCGGAATGCTGCGATGGCCGCGTGTACAACCATCGATCCCGAGGGTTGGACCCGCGCGCGAAAGTCTGCGCGAAAAGCCTTGTTGCGCGAATGTGCCCCCACAATCGAGGGCTTCCCCGGCGCTATGGCCACTTTAGATGATGGACGCACCCTTTCTCATTGCAGCGAACTGTTGATGATGATGCGGGAACACCCTCCTGAGGCCGAGATATTAACAAAGAGCACTGTGGGTCTCGATGGTATGACCGCCGCGGTCGGTGCAGCTTTATTTGCCTGCCTGGACCCAAAAAATATCGCAGTGTGCCGTTTGCCCGCCTCAACGCACACCCCAGCGGACATCATAAAAACTCGAATTACCGCCTGTGAGGCCATTGAAAATCCGCCTTTTGACACCACAATGAAGTCTTTGGTCTGGCACAGCGGACTTCTCGCCGTAGACCCGAGCACTCAGCGAGGCTTACTCCAAAATATTTTGACCGAGCAAGCGCGGCTCAAAGCACAGCGGGAACAGGCGTTATTGGATTTTAAGGCGGCCCGTTCCGCTGAGCTTGACCGGGCCAAAAACATGGCCAACACTTGCATGATGATGCCCGGTGAAATGAATACGGTCGAAGAGACCGATGCTGCGACCGAGGCCTGCACCGAACTCCTAAAACTGTGGCGAGGAGAGGACCGTGGCCGAATAGAGCTTGAGGCATCCGGTAGGCTGGCGGAGCCCTACCTCACGCGCCTCAAAGGTAAAATTCTCAATGGCGACACCTACAATGTAGGGGATAAATCCCGCATCATGAGTCGACCCGATGTGCTCAAGCTCCGGCGCATCAACTTGGTTGACCTCCAGTTCAAAGCGCTGATCGAGACGGATGTATCGGCCGCCGAGGCGTGGCTGACCTTACATCGCGATCAGATGGACCCACAATGGGTGGCCAACGCACTCGACCAGGTACTCGCCGCGAGCATGTAGCCGGACGGTTTTAGCCGCCGCCACTATCGATACTGAAACTCGCTTTTACCCACGGTGAAGGTGTCTCCCGTACTGAGGGTTTGGGCGGTGGCAACCTTGCTGCCGTTCACCGTCAGGCCAAAAAACATACCGCTCTCACGGCGCAGCTCATGGGCTTGGCCCGTCCACATCAATGTAGCAGCACCACCTAAACCACCGCCCTTGATCGCCAGGCCGCCCTTTCCGAAGCGCAAGCCCTCATCCCCGAGCGCAATCGCCTCGCCTGAGTCTACCGAGATCACGGTCGCTTCCGCTTGTGGCATGGCCCCGACCTCAGCATTTTGAAGCTGAACGCAGTCTAAAATGGTGGTGGCGTGGGCGTCTTCACCATCTTCAGCCGACACCTTTCTCATGAAGCCGGTCCGCTCATCAGCGGTGCTGTACACCTTCATCTCGCCCTCGGGGTCATCCACAGGGCGGGCCACTTTCTCTTCGAAGCTGAGCAAAAATTTACCGATTTGCAGGGTGTCACCGTGATGAAGCGCCACAGAACTGACCGCTTTACCGTTGACCAAGGTGCCATTTTGGCTCTCTAAATCCACGACTGTATACCCATCGTCACCGCTGCGATCGACCCGAGCGTGATGACGGCTCACTGAGATATCTGGCAGAAGCAGGTCTGTGCCCTTTCCCCGACCGATGATCACCGAAGGCTGCAACAGGCGAAACACCTGTGGGCTACGGCCTTTTCTCTGAATCACAAGCATAAAGGCCATCTCAGCAAATCTCCCCAGTCAACTAAGCTTATCCCGCCTTGTTGGTTTAGTGAATAATCGAAAGGAAGGAATCCGCCCCAACACATCGCTGTCTTCCATTCGAAACAAAAAAAAAGACAAGGAATGCTGAGGCGCAACCTCGGCGGGGGCGACACGATAAGCAGTTGACTCAAACCGGAGATCCCATGAAATTCTGGCTCCTTTTCAGCCTGATCGGCTGCGAGATGACCCCCAATTACGTCGACTCGAAAGACATCGAACAAGCCTCCACCCGACAGGCTTGGCCCACGGTCTGCAAAGGGCTCGAGATGAGTGAGGAGCGGATTCGACGCTACGCCGCAGAAACCTTGTTGAAGCACAATATGGCCGACGAAGATCGTGCGTGCATCTGTGAGCACATCCAAACCCCCGAAGGCGGCTACGACAGCGCCATCGCTGAGGGCCTGCAAGGCAGCGATAATGAGACCGTGGCCGCTTGCTTCGGCAGCTTGGTCCAAAACCAGCAGTTGAACAAACGCCTCGAAGCCGTGATCGCCTTTGCCAGGCTGGCCGCACCCTCGGTCCGTCAAACCCTAGCAACGATCGCTTTGGCACCAGGAGACTTAGCGGTGCGTGTGCGAGCGACCGACAGCATCGGTGGCGACCCCAAGTACAAAGAGGCGCTCATGACCCTGTTGGACGCACCCGAAAAAGAGCTTCGCGCTGGCGCCGCCACAGGATTATCGGGCCATAAAGACAAAGCCATCGTGGCCAAACTGATCGCTGTGGCAACAAAAGATCCTGAGGGCGAGGTCAGGGCCAAGGCCTTGGTTTCGGTCAAACGGTCGGGCGTCTCCCAAGCCCAAGCCATGGTCTGTACCGCCATGCTCGACGATGAATCACCCGCCGTAAGAGAAGCCGCGGTCCGAAGCTTCAAGGGCACACGCCGCGACAGTGCGGTGAAGTGTTTGCGCACCAAAGCCTTTAAAGAAGAGACCGACGCCACCGTTCGCGACGCCCTGCTGGCTGTGCTCAAATCCAGCCCCAACGACAACGCGGCCTTGGTGCTTTGCGACGCCATCCCATTTTGGATGCGGACCTACGTCAAAGACGACATCCCCGACAAAATTCCCGGCACCATGATTGTAAAAACTCAAAATGACCGGGACTGGAAGCGCTCATATGAATGTTTCCAACGGGCCTACAGCCGCTCATCTGGATATTCATGCTTTGCCAAAATGCATGTGGGCCTGTGGTTCCGTGAAGTTGGCGGTAAAAACTATGTGCCCAGTTGCCCTGGGTACGAAAACACAGATGACAAATAGGACACACCATGGCCTCACTTATCGACCTCGCTGAAGACCCAACCAAACGCCGCGCTATCGTCGATGGTGCCGTCCTCTTGCTCAACAGCGAAGTGGCTGCCAAACGTGGATTTTCCGGCAAAGCGGTGAAGTTGGCCTTTCGCGCAGTGAAAAGTGTCAACCCTGGCATGATCCCCATGAGCATCGACGCGCTCCTCGACGATTTTTGCGCGCAAATGCAGCCATTTTGGGAGGCCGCTCAAAACTCAGTCCAAACCACACGGGTGTACTTCAACGCCAACGGTGACGCCATCGCCAACGCCCTGTTGAGTATCACCGATGAGCGGGCCAAAAACAGCACACAACGGGTGCTCAGAGGCGCGTACTCCAAGCTTCGCGGGCAGGCAGTCAAGCACATCACCGCCTCCATGAGCGGACTCGCCGATTTGATCGAAAAACACGCATCCTGACGCCTCTTTGACCATAAAAAGAGGAATTGGCTGCTATCTTGCCCACAATGGAGTCATCATGCGCACGCTGAGTTTCACCTTCACGACTGCCCTTTTTAGCCTTGGCTTGCTCTCAAGTTGTGGGGGAAAGGCCACCGACGACACCGCTAGCAGCAATGCCGAGACAGATGCAGATGCAGATGCAGATGCAGATGCAGATGCAGACGTTGATGAATGTGCAGACCAGGCCGAGCAAATCCCTTGTGGAGATATCTCAGGCGACCCAGACGCATCCTTTTCAGGACGGCTGGTTGACGAGGCCGGCGCCCCGGTGTCTGGCGCGGCCGTCCAGTTGTGCTCATCGCTTCAGTGCAAACAAACCGATACCAACGCAGCCGGTGTTTTTAGCTATAGCAATGTCGAGTCGGGCTGCTACGCACTCGACGCCCACCATGTAGATCAGCACACAATTAAGTTTTTGACCTTCATTGAGCTTGAACCCGAGCAAAACCGAGTTCTCGACGCCGATATCGTTTTGTATGATGGCGCCACAGAAAGCAACTTTTCAGGTTCCGATACCATCGACACCCAAGGCTTAAGCTTGAGCGTCACAGAAGACGGCTACAAAGCCCCGTTCGGACAACAAGGCGGCCCGTCCGTCGGCGCTGTTCGGGTCGATCCCACAGCGTCTGGATTGCCCTTCGATATGATTCAAGGCGAGGTCGTGGGCATGTGGTACCTCGGGCCGTGGAGCACGGAACTTCAGCCTGGGTGGGCATTCACCGCCACAGGTCTAGACAGCGTCTCAGCCGGTGACACCGTCCAAGTTTTGTCCGGGGACTACTTCGGGTTTGGCTGGGATATTGGCGGCACGGTCACCGCAAGCACAGATGGTGAAGTGAGCCTCTCGAGTGAAAATTGCCAGGGCATTCACTTTCTCTCGACCCTTCTGCTGGTCAAACAATAGCTATTCGGGCCTGGCGGCACGGCGCATCAACTCATCGAAAACCCGCTTCGGGCGAGATTCACCGGTGGCGATGGCCAAGACCGCTGTCGTGAGGGGTAGGTCCACGCCCACCCTCCGACTGAGCGCCAATAAAGCCCGAAGTTGAAGGATGATGTGACTGGACACCGCCCCGCCTTCTGCCAATGATCGGCCCGCTGCAAATCCAGGATGCAAAGGGCTCGACGCACAGCTCACCAAGTCACCCACCCCCGCCAAGCCCGAAAATGTGCGCGCATCAGCGCCTATCGCATCGCCCAAACGAGAGGCCTCGGCGATACCTCGGGTGATGATCACCCCTTTGGCACCAATCCCAAAGTCTACCCCATCGGCAACCCCAACAGCGATCGCCAATGCACCCACCATGGCGCCAGCAAGCTGCACCCCGCACAGGTCATCGGTGGTGTAAACCCGACAACGCGCCGAGTGCAAAGCACTGACGGTGGCCTCTTGTACCGCCTCAAAAGGACTGGCGGCCACCAAGGCAGTCGGATGACCCGCCATCACCTCTGAGGCCAAAGCCGGCCCCGCGATAGCACCGATTTGCCGGCACGGGGTGTGGTCGCTCACATAATCTGAAATCCACACGCCATGTCGGGGCTCCAGCCCGCGGCTGGCGATGATCAGGCGACTGGCAGCGTCGAGAGAACATGCTTCGACCGCGTCGACCACAGCCTCAGAAGGCACTGCCAAGAACAACAAATCCGACTCGCTGGCCAAGGCCTCAAGATTCGGCGTTCCAGGAAAACCACTCGGCCGACTGCCCCGAAAACCAATGCGTGGCTGATGCCCTGCACTCGCGATGAGGGTGGCCAAAGCCTTACCCCAGCCGCCCCCTCCGATAATCCCGACTTTCATGGGTTTTCCTCCATTTGAATGTCCTTCGGGCTCAACAAGCCTGACAATCGATTGCCATAATACAGCGACAACTTGGGATCGACGAGCACTCGCCAATCCTCAAAACTCAGCACTTGTCGCGTATGAACCCCCGAAAAGGCATCTACCGCCATGGTCAATATTTCCGTCGCTCGGTTTTTACCGGTGGGCAACATCGACCTGCATCGCCCCCTTAGGACCGCCGCATCGACCGCATCCGCCGCTGCTGCGATACCGGCCACCATCACACTTCGATCTACCCACTGTTCAAAGGGTGCGAGCAGGGCACGGTTGTAAGTGTCGAGCCTCGGAAACCGGACCCCCAGCGCATGCCAGCCCACAAAGGCCGCAAGGTGAGTCGGCAGCACCACCGTGTCTCGCTGATACGCACCCAACAGCGCCTTCGCCAAATGGTTGGTGTACTCCCGGTCGCGCTGTGTATCTTCGACAGCCTTTCCACAACGGTCTGTGACATAAAGCCGCCGATCAAAGACACGCCCATCACCATCCATCGAAAGCCCTTGCTCATCGACGGGGTTGCCCAAAGTGTCCATGGGGGCGCCAAAGCGGACCACAACGCTGGTGTCGAGCGCAATGAGCTGTTGAGCGAACTTTAAAACGGTCGATGGTCGCGAAAACTCGTCGTCAGAGATGATGTACCGGGCGCCCCCATCCGCGGAGAGCGCGTCCTCGATCAAGGTCTCGGCCTCGAGAACCAGTGAGCAACTCAACGTGACCGGAACCACCAACACCTCGGGGCTTGGCGCTTCCTCCGCCAGTCCTTCTTGCCATGCCACAATGCCCGTCCCCAACAAGCCGCGCTTAAGGGCAGTCTCGACACAGCCAGAACGCGACCGGGTTCCGCCTGGATAGAAAAGAGAGTGGGCACCCCGGCCAATCAGCTCGGTGGAGTAGGCCTTGAGCACATCTTTATACAGCCGATGCCCTTTTCGGCGATCGACAGTATATGCGCCCAATTTCGACATCAAGAAGCCCATGACTGGGTTCGAGAACAGATTTAGCCCAGCACCATAAGTACAGGCTGGAAGGCCGGCCAAATGAAGCGCATAGCCCACAAGCAGGCTGTCAAGATTTGAGACATGGGTGGGCGCGATGATTAATGTGTGATGCTCAGCGAGGGCACGAATTTTATCGATGGGACCTGAAACCACCACCCGGTCTGCCCCGTCAGCTTCAGGCCAAATCCGACTGCCGGAATCCGCAGGCGAAAGCAAACGGGTCAATGCTGCCGGTGCCAAGCGCATGGCCGTCGAAAAACTAACGTCGCTAAACCGGTTGTGAATTTCGCGACTATAAGCCCGAACCAATCGCCCCGCTGCCTTTCTCATGGCGACGGGCCCTTGCGTCAATGCCCGCGCCAAACCTTCGATGCGATCCCGCTCTTTGGCCGTCACCCCATCGGGGTGTTTGGAAAAGCGAGAACGCTCCAAAAAAACGGTGTTGGCCAAGTATGCAGCCATCGCTTGGTCGTCCAAAGCGCCCAAAAACTCGTCCATTCGCCCAATTAAAGCCTTGTCAATGCTGCGATGGCTCGGGTTGATCAGTGTGTGTGTGGCCACGGTGAAACCTGAGATGGAGATAGGCAGCACGCTTGTCAGTTCCAAGCATGACCTTATTACTGTCACACGTTCGGCGCCTTTTTGGCCTATATTCTAAATCCTCATCATCTCAACACCTTGGTGGCACCCCATGAGCGCCCTCGCACCCATCCTCGCGATCTTGGCGTTCGGTTGCGGCGGTATCGGGCTCACCGCCACTGGCCGAGATGAACTCGGCGGCCCCGAAGACTTGATGGTCACGCCAACAGGCACCATCGACTTTGGTACTCACAGCATCGACGAGGAACGCCCCGGGAAAATAGACGTCATCCTGATCGCCCACGGTGATTTACCCTTGGCCATCATCGACGTTTATTTAGAAGATGACGCCGGAGCGGTATTCAAACTCCCTGACGTATTGCCTTTGCCCATCCGCTTAAAAGCAGGCGCCGAGTTTCCCGTGCTCCTCCGATTCAAGCCCATCGCGGCTGTCGAGTACTTCGGGGAGTTGGCCATCATCCTCGATGATGGCACAGAAGAAGGGGCGGCGATCAGCCGGGTAATTCAGGGCACCGGATGTCTGGGAACCGGCGACTGCTAAGCGGTACCCATGACCATATGCTCGATCCGAACGGCCTCGCGAGCGTGGTCTGGCCGATCGGCGCTAGCCCGCGCCACAACCGACAATCCTGCAGCTTGAAAAGCCTCGACGGTGGGACCGAGTGCATCGACCATGCGATCCCCGACAAGCCCGTCTCCAACCACGATGACCATCTTTCCACCTGGGGCCAAGCACCGGGCTTGGGTGCCGATCCAAGCGTGGGTGTCTTCACGCCAACGCTTGAGCGCATCCTTGCGACCTTTGGCCCGAAACGAGCGACGAGATCCAACCTCAGCACCTGAGGCCGGTCCAAGATCAAGGTCTAGCCACGCTGCCCGAAGCTGTTGCATGGGCAAATAGTCGTAAACCCCAGGGTACGGTGGCGATGTCAGGACAAGGCCGCAGTCTTTGGCTGGGGTGTCATAGCGCGCATCACCCAGTTGAATCTGGGGACGAGCGCCATCCTCCATGCTCTCCAACCAACGGCCAAGCTCTCTGGCCTTTTTATGAAACAAAATCGCAGTGGTGCCCGGTGCTCGGTGGTGAGGCTCCCGGCGATTGTGGGTGTCGCTCTTTCGAAAGCTGCACTTGACGATGATGCTGGACAACAGCGCCCGCAATAAATGCTGGACCTCAGGGCGGGAAATCTCGATACCGTCGCGAATCCGGCCGAGTTCTTGGGCCACATGGGGCTGAAACCATCGCTCAGCCAACTCCGGCACCTCAACATCCACACGCAAGCGCGCAGCCTCGGTGATCTTTCGAGCGTCGGACCGCATGGCCGAAACCAATGATCTATCCGCCGTCCGGGCTGCAGCGACCAACACGGCGATCGGACTCAAATCTGTTCCTGTCGCCTGCCGGCCGGCCAAAATCGCCTCGACCAATACTGTTCCGCCACCACAAAATGGGTCGTGAACAGGACCAGGACAAGCCGCGATCACGGCTGCAGCCGCGTCGGGGTGCATGCGTGCTGGGTAGGCATGAAAGCCGTGGGTGGCCCGCTCGACTGCCCCGTCTTTCAACAGTGCCTCGGCGAGCATGTTGCTCATGGTCTCATCACCTGCACGGCGAATGGAGCTTGCGATCGGTGGTCCTGCGCGAAAATTTCCCATGTGCCACGCCTATCGCACCGGCTCTGACTTGGCCCGAATATGGCAGTCCGGTGAAGCCAGTGGCCAAACAACCTCGTGAAATGATACCCACAAGCCTGCGAGGTCATAATGAAGATCAATTCCGAAAGCCGAATCCACCATCCTTTGGAGCAAGTGTATGCCTGCTATCGGGACAACCTGCCTCAAATCGCGCCCTACACCCCGGATATTCGCGAAATCATCGTGAACGCCCGCGAGGAATTGGCGGCTGGACCCAAGATTCACAACATCTGGGTGGCCGACCGCGACATACCCAAAATCGCCCAAAGTATTCTAAGGCCAGAAATGCTGAGATGGGATGATTTCGCAGAGTGGGATGATGCAGCCAAACACGTCAACTGGCGACTGAATATACCGGCATTCCCCGACCAGGTGAGGTGCTCAGGCCGAAATGCATTTTTCGCAGATGGACCCAACGCCACACGGGTAATTCTCACCGGCGATCTGCAGATCAACATGAAGAAAATGCCAGGTGTACCGCGCATCTTGGCGGGCAGAATCGCCCCCAAACTGGAATCGTTTATCGTCATGCTGATCACCCCCAACTTGGAAAAAGTGAACCAAAGCATCGAACGTTATCTGGACGACAAAATCGCCGGCAACGCCTGAAATTCCGCTGCATGGTGGACAGAGCGTCCCACCCGGCTACGCTTTGGGCCGAGGTGACTATGCTCCCATTTCTGTTGACTTCTCTCGTTTTTGCCGCTGACCCAGTCGGTCCACCCAACACCGACATCGCCGAGATGAAGCCTGCGAGCCGAGGCAAGCAGCAAGGCCGGCGCGGGAAGAAAAAGGGCAAGACCCAATGGAAAAACCGGTTTTATGCCCGCCCATTGGTCGCCGGAAGCAGCTTCACCAATGCGAACGGCGAAACCACGGTCGCCGCAGGGATCGGCGGAGAAGGTGGCGTTCGCTATTGGGAAGCCCAAAGAGCGCTGCCCCGTCTTCGGGGCCGCACACGGGCCACCGTCCAATACCTGGTCTCTACCAACGCTGAGGGCATGGAGGTCAAGCTTGGCTCGTTTATGGGGCCGGCCTGGGAGTATTTCGCCCTGGAATCTGGCCTGGACGTCAGCTGGGACCGCTACGAATGGGACGGCGTGCCCATGGCGGCGAGTGTGGGCTACGGCGTGCCCTTTATCGCCACAGCCGGTGTGAGCATCATCACGATCTATGCAGGATTTCAGCCCACATTTATGAGCAATGAAACCCGTCGGGTCGACTGGGCACAAACCGATGAGTTCGGCTTTGGACACCAGTTCTCCACCTTCAGCGGCGTGTCCTTGGCGATTGACGATATGAACATCGGCCTCGGCTACACCCGCACTGTATCCGCAGCCGGCGGTATTCCCGGTTTGCAAGAAGGCTATGGTCTGACCCTCAGCTTCAGAGGATAAAACGCCTGACGACCGACTAGGTCAAGACTTCCATGCCGGTATCAACATCGGCGCTCGGTGGACTGCTGAGCATCTTAAAGGCCGTGGCCGCACTCCGTTTAAACTCCTCGACCGACTTTATCCGGCTAAACTGCCGAGCCATATACCGGGGCCGATAATAAAAGCGAAGGTAGGCGAGCCGGGTCCACTTTTGAATCTCTTCGTCGCTCATATTGCAGAGTGGACGAGGAATATCGTCATCGACACCACTGACAATATGCTCGCGCCAATAGTCCCGACCGGTCTCTTTTAGCAACAAGGTGTACATCTCGGTCGCCGGCATCGGGGTGACCTTTGAGAACTGGGCGTAGTCCAAATCCAAACTCAGGGCCAAGCGGATGGTTTGACGAATCGTGGCCTCGGTTTCATAGGGGTTGCCCACCATAAAATACCCAAAGGTGTGAATCCCGTTCGCCTTGGTTCGTGCGACGACATCGTGGTACATCTCGAGACTTGTGCTCTTTTTAAGGGTGGCCAATATCTCTCTGTTGCCACTCTCTATTCCGTAATAAATACGGGTACAACCTGCACTTTTCATCGCTTTTAGGACATCATCAGTGATGCAATCTACACGGGTGCGGGCCGCCCAAATAATGTCGAGCTTTCGCCGTTTAATCTCATCGCAGATGGCGATGACCCGGTCTTTTCGGATGGTAAAACTGGAGTCGAAAAAGTCGAACTCTCGAATGCCATACTCTTTGTTGCACAGCTCCAATTCGTCGACCACATTGTTCGGGCTGCGTGCTCGGAAAGGCTTGGAGCCTTGCTCGCAAAAGATGCACTTGTACGGGCAACCGCGACTGGTGATGATGCAGCTGAAGTTCTTGTACTTGGAGATGAACGAAAAATACAAGCTGTTGTCGAGCAGGTGCCGTGCTGGAAAGGGTGCTGCATCCACGTCGCAGTCCGCGGCCTTCGGAGTCACCACGATCTCTCCATTGGATTTTCGAAAGCTGATGCCGGCGACCCGAGAGAGTTCGCCGCCGCTCACAATGGCCGTGAGCATCTGTGGAAGCGCGATTTCCGCTTCTCCAGTGACCGCGTAGTCGATCACATCATAGCCCAGCGTTTCCCGCGGATAGATCGAGAGGTGCACCCCGCCCACGATGGTCGGCACATCCACCGCCTCGCGGATGGCCTTGATCCAGGCCATGGTCTGGAAAAACAGGTAGGTCGTGATGGTGTAGCCCACAAAGGACGGCCCAAAAGCACGCAAGCGCGCGACGGTCTCATCGATGGTCAAACCCTCGGCATGAGCATCTACGAACAAAACCTCACAACCAGCCCGCTCGAGGATTCCAGCCACATACAGCAAGGACAACGAAGGGAAAATCCCGTAGTTCTCCTTGACGGTCTTGATGCCCGGCTCATTACGAACCGGGCCGTAAGGTGGGTAAACCAATGCAACTTTGACACCATCGATCGCCGCCATAAATTTCTCCTGCACCCTCACTCTACCCGAATAGCTTGACGCCTGTAGTACCCTATTGCCGTGCGCTGGCCATTTTTAATGATCTTGTGGCTGCTCGGCGGAGCCTACCTAATTTGGTGGGTGGGGGCCAACCCCTTGCCGGACGGCTTTCAAAACGAATACCTTCTCGTGGGCAATGCCTATGATTTGTGGGGCGCGCTCACCGACGGTGATATTTGGCATCTGCGCTGGTTCATGTATACCGGCTATTGGCCGTGGGGCCTTTACGCTGTGCCTTGGCCTTTTATGGCGGTCTTGGGCCCAGGGCATTTGGCCTTGGTGCTGGGAAACCTGATTCATCTCGGGGTGCTATTGGTGGCCGCCAAGCATATTGGCCAGGCCCTCGGCGGGCGGTATGCACCCTTATTGGTTGTGCTATGTCCTGGGGTTTTCGGCAGTCTGGTTCGCTTCGAGCCAAATCTGGCTGTAATCGCCTGGACCGGGGCCGGCCTCGCTGCATTGGTCGGCAGCAGAAAGATGGAAAGTCGCCGCCATATGTGGGCCTTCGGCGCAGCTTTCGGCATCGGGCTGATGATGGACCGCTTGTCCGTCGCCTTCTTTTTACTCCCAGCACTCGTGCCTTTGGCCTGGAGAATGAGCAAACGTGCAACGCTGCACTTGTGCCAGGCCCTCGGCATCACCGCCATTTTGACCGGTGCATACTACCGGGAGTGTTTTATCCGCCACAGCCACGAGCTATTCAGTCAGGTCGGCACCGGCGAAATCGACAGCGCGGGCACGCTCACCGAGGTGGGCGCGATGATCGAGTGGGCCTACTACCCGCTCACGCTTTTAGACTCCCAAGCTGGCATTGTTTTGGGGGGCGCGATGTTGGTCGCAGTCTTCACCCGACGCTGTGGCGCCGCGATGATTTTATGGGCGTCCATGGCGGGCGGTGTCCTATTTTTCAGCCTAATCAGCAAGCATCAAGTCTTTTATACGCTACCGGTCCTGGTGCCTTTAGCAGCTTTCTTGTCGGCCAAACCTCGGCTTGCCATCGTGGGCATCGCCGGTGGATTGTGGTCATTCGCCTCGGTCGGGCTCGACCTTGTGCCGGCTGGCCCGCGATTGGACGAAACCTGGGTAAGCCCGCGCCATACCGTGGCACGGCCGCCCATCGGTATCGACATCGACTTGGCGCCAGTGCTTTCCGCCTTGGCCTCGCCAGCAGGTCAGCCCCCAGCCCACGTGTCTGTGCTCTCAGAAGACCACCGGCTTTTTGAGGGGTTTTTGCTGCTCGCGGTGAGAGAGCGATGGCCGAATACCCCATCCCGAGGCGTGGTCACCGACCCCCACGGCACCTTTGAGATGTTCAATGAAGTCGATGCACTGCTTTGGGTTGGGCCAAAACATGCGCGCTGGCCCACAGCTCAGGGGATCGAAAAGCAGCTTCGTGAAGACAATGTCGACCCCGACTCCATCCCACCCGCCGCCCGGGTGGTGGCCGCCAGCAAAGCCTCATTTGTTGAGGTTGGGCGATGGTCGGCCGATGAAACACAAGACGCAGTGGTCTTCAGGCGACGCTAACGGCCCCGAGGCCGATTACACTTGCTGTAAGGGGGCGAGACATGTCGACACAAGCCAAACCAGCAGCGACGGTCATCGTCTTGCGGGACTCACCAAATGGCCCCGAAGTGCTGATGCTCAAACGTTCTGGTCGGTCTGGATTTTTTCCGAACGCTTGGGTCTATCCAGGCGGGAGGGTCGACGATGCAGACAGGTCCGCGGCCACAACCGGAGCGGCAAAAGGCCTAGCGAGGGCAGACAAAGCCTTTGGTGTGGCCGCCCTCCGCGAGACCTTTGAAGAAGCCGGCGTATGGCTGGGCCAAGGCGAGGCCACCCAAGCATTTCGGGATGAGCTCAACTGCCGAAGTGCGTCCCTCGCTGACGCCCCCCATTTGGTCGCCGATCTGGGACGGCTTGCCTTGTGGGCCTGGTGGGTCACCCCTGAAAATGAACCCAAACGTTATGACACCAGATTTTTTGTGGCCACCCTTAGCCGCGCAGAGGCCCAAAACGTCCGTTGTGATGAGCTAGAAACGGTCGAACACCGCTGGATTCGACCCATCGATGCGGTGAATCAAGCAGAGGGTGGCACACTCTTTATGGCGCCGCCGACCTATTTGACCCTGTGTGAGTTGTCAGAATTCGACTGTGGTGAAGCCGTGATGAAGGCGAGCGTTGACCGCGATGTGCTCCCAATCATGCCCAAGCTCGACATCGACGACAGCCAATGGACCGTCGTGCTGCCCGGTGACCCCAGCTATCCCACTGAAACCCCCGTCGACGGCCCCACGAAGATCGAATTTAAAGCGGGGCGATGGTGTCGATCTTAAGTTTGGGATTGCTGGTAGCTGCGACGGCATTCGCGGTACCCTACCGCATGGCTCCGCCGCAGAAAATGGCGTTCTTGAGCCCTGAGAATGCCCACACAAACCACGCCGAACTGATCGTTAAGTTGGTCGAAAATAAAGGTTTGTCCTTTATAAACGGACGGCTCAATGGTCCACCAAGCCCTCTTCACGCCTTGCTATCCGATGCCATTCCTCATTTTCGCCGTAGCGCAGATGTTCTGGCCGCCGACAGAGCAAAAGCACACCCGAAAGCGGTCTTGGCCGATCTAAGTTTGTATGTCCGTATCGCAGGCGGCGACCTGAGCACCCGGCGAATTGCCCTGCTGGCTGACCCCAGAGTGGAGTTCGCCTATTTTAGCCCAAATCCCGTCGCACCCCCGGTTGATATTCCACCCGACACACCGCTCTTTGAAGATGAGCAGCACTACCGTGGCGCGGGTGAGGAGGGCATGGGTTTTGACATCGCACAAAGCTGGCCTGGGGCCGGCGGCGAGCATATTTGGGTGAGCGACATCGAGTATGGCTTCGACCCAAGCCATGAGGCCTTCAACGAGATTGATATCGGCCAACTAAACCATCCGTCAGACTGGTATCAATTTCACGGAAACGGTGTCTTGGGGATCATGGCCAGCCCGGCCAACAGCTATGGGGTGACCGGATTGATACCTGGGGCGCAATTCTCGGTTGTGTCGCCATTTACAGCCCCAGATGTGTACAACGTGGCTGATGCGATCAACATCGCCGCCGCTGAGTTGGTGGCCGGTGATGTGCTCTTGATCGAACAACAAGGGTACATTTTAGACACCTTTACACCCGTCGAGGTGTACCCAGACATTTTCGACGCTATCGCAAGTGCCGTTGCCTTGGGCATTGTCGTAATCGAGCCTGCTGGCAACGGTGGCTGCGACTTGGATGACCCCATGTGGGAGGATTGGTTTGACCGAGACCTTCGTGACAGCGGTGCGATTATGGTGGGTGGAGGAGCCTCCCCCTATAGCGATTTTATGCCCCGCTCTTGGTACCCCGGCGGCAGCTGCTTTGGGGGCAGGGTTGATGTTCAGGGCTGGTTTGACGCCATCGTCACCGCATCTTCGGCCGATGGTGAGCCCAATTTCGTGGACCTGTTTTATCCAGGGGGCGACACCCGCCAGGCGTACACCACAAACTTTGGTGGCACCAGCGGGGCAGCCGCCTTGGTCGCATCGATCGCAGCAGCCATGAACTCCATGGCCATCGAGACCCGAAGAGACCCCTTCACGCCCATGGACCTTCGTGCGGCGATGATTTCAACTGGCCACCCTCAAACCGAAAGCGAATCCCAACCCATCGGCCCACAGCCTGATTTGCGGCGTTTGATGCGAATTTGGGGGGTGCGCTGAGGGCGATTTATCCTTCAGTCGCAGCCTTCAAGATGGCCCGTTGCTTGGAATCAAACTCCATGGCTATCGCCATGCCTTGGGGGGTTTGAGCCACCGCGTGTCCAGTGGTCTCCACCGCATCGCCATTGTAGAGTTGAAGCTTCACGTTGACGGGCTGATACAACTCCTTGATCTCAGGATGCGCGACGGTGACCGCACCTGCAGCCAGCGTGGCCTGATAATCTGCCAAAAAAGAATCTTGAGACAAGTAAATAATCGTCAACTCGATGGGATGCGCCCCAGAGTTAACGACCACCAATGGCGGCGTTGGCGGGGGCGGGGGCTCAAACGCCGGCTGAGGTAGCCACGCTGGGGCGTTGACCTCCTCATCGGGCTCAGCCACAGCAACAGGCTCGACCACCTCGGTGATCTCATCTTCATCCGACTCAGGAACCAGCACCTCTGACTCAGGAGCCAGCACCGAGAAGCCCACAGCCGGCTCTGGTTCCGATTTATCTTCCTGATCCGCCCTCAACGCTTCCCGCATGCGCTCACGCTTCTGGTCTCGGGCGGCGATCGCGGCTTGGTCAGGAATATCACTAACAGCGTCTTCACCCTCGGAAAGGGCAGCCATTTGAACGGCGATCTCCTGCTTTAAGGCCTCTAGATTTCGCTCCATCTGACGGGACACCCCACCCGTGGCCAGATCGCGCCGCCAACCATCAAATTTATGGCGGTCTTCGAGGGGCATCTCGACTATTTTCCCTTGATAACGCGGTAAATTATCACCCCGCTTTGGCAATACCCTTTCGATGAGAACAGTGCCCATCACCGTGGTGTCACTGCCAGACAACTCCATGCGAAATTCGCACTGTATACCTTTGGGGATCTTAAGGTCTATCTCGAAAGTGACCCGATCCGCGTCCACTTGGGTGGTCGATCCAAAACGCAATCCAACCGGACTTTGAAGAGCAAACATCAACTGTTGGGAATCCACGGGGGCACGACCTCACTTCCATCCAAGTCTACCGAACAGGCCTATTTTTTCCTAAATTTCATCCCATTTAGATATTGGGTATGCACCGCTAGACTTTCCATAAATCAAGTCATCCCAGTCGATCGCCGCCTGTACAAAGCCACTGTCAATAGACAAACCCAAAAAAGACGCCCAAACCAGGCCATTCGGCGCATCGGCGCGACCGAGCATCCGCCTAAATCCTCGGTGCCGAGGGGAATAGCACCCGAGAGCAACAAGGCGTCTGCGCTCAACACCACCGATGAATAGGCCACATCCATCGGGGCTCGACTGCGATTGATACTCCCCACAGACCCATACACCTCGACCCCAGGCTGAAACCCAGGGACGCTTTGGGCCGAAATTTCAAGCTCTGCGGTGGTGGTATCGATCTCGAACACCGCGTCATACTCAACTGGGATCGCATGATGCAAGCCCAAACCTTCAACCCGCGTGGTGTCGTGAGCCACGGGCTGGCCCACGCGAATATATACTGCCAAGCCGGTGCCGTTTTCTGGGCCCGAAAAGTTCGACACCTTCAACCGTACATGGTCGACACCATTGCCGATGGGGTAACGAAACTGCACCCCGGCCGGCACCCGCTCATACTCGCCGTGTAAGCCATAATTCAACAAACTTAAGGTCATGGCAGGGCTGATGGAGAGGTCTACAATCCGTTCACAGTCGAGCATGCCAGAGGCTTCGATATGGGTCGAGACGGCCAACATTGTCTCTGAATCGATGATGGCTTGGTCGGCGAGTTGGCTTGCGGCGGCGATGATGCTGGCCCCAGCATCGGGCCAATCGGTGCTGTTGGACCACGAGGCGACGGCAGCCACCAACAACTGGCCCATCAGCTGTGGCCCGATGCGCTCATCGTCGATCATTCGCCAGGTCGTCGCCCCCCATACCGTCCCACTGCGGTGTACCTGAGATTGAAGGTCATCAGGGCACATTTTGGCCTCTGAAAAATCGCGAATGCCCTTCTCCCAATGACTGGAGCGGGACATCGACTCTGCCAACAGCGGGTCTGGGTTCAAAATCATGGCGAAAGTGTCTGCCACCCCCTCGTTGAGGGCCCCTGGGGTCCAATCCAGCCCGAGGGAATCGGCTTGCATCCACATGCTTCCAGCCAAACGCCGGACCAGCGCGTGGCCAAACTCGTGGTAGACCACATCGGAGTCATAGCCGAGGTTGAAACCATCATCGGAAATCCCGAAACTCAAATCTCGGGTGCCGTCATCATCAAAGTCTCCAAAAAAGGCGTTGGTCATCGGAAAATTAGTGAAAATTTGGATGGGATAGCCCAGCCGCAGGCCAAACTCTGTGGCCGCCCATCGGGAAATTTTATCCACATGAAAGTAAACCTGCGCCTCGGTGAAAGGGTCATTGGCCTCGCCCTCGGCTGGACTATAAAAGTGGTCCCCAAGTACCGTCGACTTGGACTCAGCAGACCATTCCAAACACACCCGCTCGCCAAAAGGCTTTGGGTCGATGAACCAATCCACACAGGTTGTGGCGAAGGCAAACTTCCCTTTGAGATTCACCGGGTCGGTAAGCCCCGATAAGGTGACGGTCTTGAGATCGGATTCCAGGGGATTTGGGTCGTACACCTTGGCGGAGGCAGACCACGACGAGGCTTCGGCATCAAATACCTCAGCCGTGCTGGCATCTACCCACACCGACCAACGCCCGCCCATAGCCGACACCGAAAACCGCCACGCCAAACGGGCACGACCTTCGTCGGGGAACACCACCAATGTTCCACGACGGGAAGGTTGAACCCCCCAACCCAGGGCAATGGCTTCAGCCGCTTTTTCTTCAGAAATGGCCGGCACCAGGTTCAGGCCTTCGAGGTCTGGCCAAGGCCTTGGATGGCCGACCGTACGACCGCTCAAAGCATAGGTACTAAC